>JAEEPD010000117.1 GCA_016284575.1 Bacillota bacterium
CAACGCCATGGCCATGGCCTTCCTGACCGTGAACTTCGCCGAGATGTTCTGCGCCATCAACATGAGATCCCGTACCGGCTCCATCTTCTCCGGCCACATGCTGAAGAATATGAACTGGTGGCTCATCGGCGCTTCCATCATCACCATAATGTTCACACTGATCGCCATCTACATGCCCGGTCTTCAGACCGTATTCGGCATCCACCCCGGCACCTTCCAGACCGAGGAGCTGATGATCTCCATAGGCCTGGCCATTCTGACCATCCCCGCCTTTGAGATAGGCAAGGCCATCAGAAGAGCCGCAAAGAAAGCATAATGTGACATCGGGGACGGTTCTCTTTGTCACAAAATTGCAAGAAAAAAAGGGGACGGTTTTGTTTGTCACCAAAAATGTGACAAACAGAACCGTCCCCATTGTCATATTTTAGCCCTTGCCCTCTTCCTTGGCATATACCAGGATGGTGACTGTGGGATCTCCGCCGGGATTATCCTCCGGCCAGGAGAACCAGGTCAGAAGCAGCAGACCGCTGTCAGGAATAATGCTTGCCTGGAAGCGCTCCCTGCCCTCAAACTCGGAAAACTCCACGTACCAGCCATTGGGGTCCTCATCCAGGCCTCTGCCGTCGCCCACCGCATAGCTCATGTCGGTCAGCAGCATTCCGCTTCTGGGATCCCCGGGTTTGCCGTAATTGAAGTACACCAGCCTGGACTTATCAAAGAAGGTCAGACCGGAATCTGCACCGAGAAGATCAGCCAGGACCATGTTTCCGCCCTCATCCTCCATCAGGAAGAGTTTCCAATTGCCGTCCAGATCCTCCACGTTGTATACAGGCTCATCGCCCACGACTATCTTCTGATCAGAGGGAAGATAGCTGGCGGGATCGTACTTCAGATTGTCGAAGACCAGATCGTCAGCCTCCAGCTTGAAGCCGTTCCAGCTGTCGGTAACAGTCTTCAGAAGAGCGTCGTCCTTTTCATCAGCGCCAACCTCGGTCCAGCCCAGAGTGCACACCAGGCGCTCGTAGGGTTCGAAAAAGCTGTCGCAGTAGTTGATGTAGGTGCCGACGTCTATGTTGCCGCCATTGTCACCGCCCTCGTAATAGTACACCTGAGTACGACCGAAGCTGTCACCGGTATATCCGGGGCCAAGCATCATGCACCAGGCCAGATCCTCCACGTTCACGCTGCCGTTCTTAAGGCAGATATAGTCCTGAACGTCGTAGACCTCGTCAGCATTCAAACGGATGACGTCGTTGACGATATAAACGTTATCTCCGGGGATGCGGTAGCAGCGCAGCCTGGTGAGGCCTCCAAGATCCGGCTCGGAGTGCTCCACGCCGTAGGTGTATTCCACGGGCTGAAGGCTGGTGAAATCCTCGCTCACCTCGTAAAAATGGTTGCTGCTGAACTGACCGCTGCCCTCCACCTGGCTGGCGATCATCTCCAGACGGCCGTTTTCGTCCAGATCGGTAACGGCATAAAGATGCATGGCATCGCTGTTATACCAGACGTCCTTGTTGTCTGCGATGGTCTTAAGCTGCCCCTCATTGCTGGCAGGATCCAGCTTGGGCGCAGACTCGCCGCAGGCCGCAAGGCCCAGCACCATGCAAAAAGCAAGGCAGATGGCAATTATCTTTTTCATGTCATATTCCTCCAGCATGTCGCGAAATCAGGCCTCAGGCCTAGCCCTTGGGCATCCAGTCGGCATCCCACTTGATCCATTCCACAGGATCCGCGTCCACCATCTCGTCGGTGACGCCCAGATCCCTCAGATAGTCCTCAACGATGGAATCCATGGTGCCGGAATCCACCACATTCAGACCGATCTGATCGAAGTAGGCCTTGTATTCAGGATCCAGTTCCACATCCTCGCCGTAGAAATCGGTGAAGACGTAGTAGTTCTTCCAAAGATGCTGGTTATAGGTGTTGAGCTCCCAGGTGCCGTATTGCTCAAAATTGTAGATGGTAAGAGTATTTCCGTCCTCCTTGTACTCCTCAATGTACTCGAAGGGCGCAGAATCCCTGTCACTCGGCAACATGTAGGTGGGGATGAAGGTCCCATCCAGAGCATAGATCTCGTCGCAGCTGTAGAGATAGGTAGGACCGCCGTTGGCGTTGACGAAGCGCACGTTATAGCCCCAGTAGTTGGCGCCGCTGCTTCCGCCTGCCCAGATAAAGCCGGCCTGATTCAGAGTCGAGGTGTAGCGGTAATAGGTGTAATCATGATCCACCACCTTAAGGCCAAGGGTGCCGTAGGCTCTGATCACGAAGAACGCAGTCAGCTCCTCGGTGTAATCGCCCCTGTTCATGAAGTGCTGAACATTCAGAGCCATCTCCGGAATACCGTCCAGACCGCAGTCCAGGAAGGTATAGGACACATCGCCCATAAAGCCTTCACCGTATTCGTCGTTCAGCTTTTCGTTCACATTCTCCACGAACTCCTTGAGTCCGTAGGACTTTCCCTCCTGCATTCCGTAGGCATCGAAGTTCATGGTGACGTCGGATTCCTCCCTCAGGAAGGCCATATAGACGTCGGTGGGCTCGGGCTCCACCACGGGATCCGGCTCCTTTACGGGATCGGAGCCGGGAGCGGGCTTATTATCTCCGCTGTTGGTGCAGGCCGCAAGCCCGAATACCAGGCTCAGAGCCAGCAGAATACTGAATATCTTTTTCATTTCGTTCCCCTCTGAAATTCTTTCAATTGCTTATATTCCAAGGATCTCCAGTTCCTTGTTGTCGCTGTTGAGTATCTCCGCGCCGTCCTCCTGAACTATCACCAGATCCTCTATCCGGACGCCGAATTCGCCGGGCAGATAGATTCCTGGCTCGATGGAGAAGCACATGCCGGGATGGGTGGTGTCCTTGTTGCCCACGTTCACATCTCCGGGGTCGTGGAGATAAATACCTATGTAGTGACCCAGCCTGTGGCCGAAGTACTGGCCGAAGCCAGCTTCTGTAATGATGTCCCTTGCCACCTTGTCGATGTCCTCGCAGGGCATGCCGCATCTTACAGCCTTCTCCGCCTCCCTGTTAGCCTTCAGAACCGTCTCATAGACCAGTCTCTGGCGGTCGGTCACGGACTTCCAGAAGAAGGTACGGGTCATGTCGGAGTGGTAATTCTTAAGGGGCGAGCCCATGTCGATGAGTATGGGATCCCCTGCCTTGAGCCTGATATCAGGGCTGGGGGCGTGATGGATCTCCGAGGTGCTCTCGCCGAAGGCGACTATCACCCAGGGGCCTTCGCCCTTCTCCTCCAGAAACAGCTGACGTATCTTTCCTGCCAACTCCCTCTCGGAGATGCCCTCCTCTATGAGGCCTCTGACCTTAGCCATGACGCGGTCGTTCATCTTAGACGCCTCCCGCATCAGCTGCTGCTCCTTTTCGTCCTTGTAGGAGAGCTGCAGATCCAGAGCCCTGCTTGCCAGCACCAGATCCGTGCAGGCGCCCATGTTCTTAAGGGGCAGGACCCACTTGGCAGGATACTCGGCATCAAAGCCCAGAGGCTTGGTCTTATCAACTATTTTGGCGATCTCGGCGCACACATCGGTGCCGTCCGGGTGGTCCACAAAGGGTATGCCAAGGGGCTGATCCGGATGAACGCTGTTGTTGATCATCTTAACGCCGTTGTTTTTCGAAATGTAAAGAATGGTGGCCCTGTCGTTGACCCTGTAGCTGCCCTCGGTGTAGTACCAGATGAGCTTGGGATCCCTTATCAGGACCTGCTCCAGCCCCATGTCCGCCAGCTTCTTAAGCAGGCCCTCGACTCTTTTTTCCTGAAGCATAGTCTCTCCTTTCCGGGCTATTTGCCCAGGCTCAGAACTGCCTCCACATAGCTTGTGCCAAGCAGCCCCTTGAGTTCTTCTTTGGTCATGCCCTGGATCTTTCCAAGGGGCGTCAGCGACCAGCTGTTTTTATCGTAGTATATTACAAACTGTTTGTCCTGATAGAGGATTATGTCCCCGGCGTCGGTGTGCATCTGCTGACGGTTCTGGGGCAGGCTCTTTGGAAGCGGCGCGCCCTTTTCAAAGCCGCCGTAGTCCGCCATGTCCAGGGTTATGTCCCCCTCCTTAAGAAGCTCCTTAAGGGCCTCCACGCTGCTGTTTTCAGCCCATTCCACCTCCAGCCGTTTTCCGGCCACGGTAAGGACTATCTGCTGCTCCTCGGCAGCCTTGGTCTCCTTCCAGTTAACGTAGTTGGTGATTATCCCTGCCACCTGGCTCCTGAGAGCGTAGCTTAAGGGTTTGAAGCTGTAATTGACGCTGTCTGCGATAATGCCCTTTTCCTTTGCCCAGCCCACGGCCTTGGCCGCGTATTCGCTGGTGCCTGCAGCTGCCTCCGCCTCCGGCTCTCCCTCCATGCGCCAGAGCATGGTTGCGAGCTGCTCCTGGGTGACGGGGTTGTCGGTGCCGAAGCGGCTGGGCGACACGCCTTCCACTATGCCGCTCTGCTCAGCCCAGAGCACCGCATCCGTGTACCACTGGCCCTCGTGGGTGTCCGCAAAGCTGTCGGTTCCTGTTACCGCAGGCTCCCCTGCTATCCTGTAGAGCACCATGGCCATCTGGGCCCTTTTGAAGGTGCTGCCCGGGGCAAAGCGGGTCTCGCTGGTGCCGACCATAAGGCCGCGGCTCCTTACGAATTCCACGGATTCCGCGTACCAGGCGTTTTGCGGCACATCAGAAAAGCCCGCAGGATCTGCCGCCCAGCTCCTGACTGCGGGTATTGCGAATATCAATAAAAGGATCAGAACAACTGCTAAATATCTTTTCACCGGCTGTCTCCTTTTGCAAACGAATGACTAAACCGATTTATTATATCACAATTCAGCACTTGTATAGATAAAAACTTGAAGATTTAAGCAAAAGGCTTGAAAAATCAGTATTTGTCGCAGCGGAAATAGTCGTCCGAAAGGCCTTCGTTAAGGTCCAGGTGACGCAGCACCGCCACGGTGCTGAGCACGTCCGCCAGGGCGTTGTGCATGCCGCCGGGCTTTTCCTGAAAGTGATACAGGGCATAGTTCAGGGGCCAGTCCCTGTCCTCCTGCATCTCCATGTCGTCGAACATCAGCTGGGCGTCGTAAACAGGGGGAAGCCAATCCGTGTCCACCCCAAATTTCCTGCAGTTTTTCAGCAGCACGGAGATGTCCGTCCCGCTCCAGCTTATGAAAACAAAATCCTCCCCGCACCAGTTCCTGAAGGCCTCAGCAGCCTCGGCAAAGGACGGCGCCCCCTCCAGATCTTCGTTTTTTATGAGGGTCAGCTCCTGCACGTCCTTGTTCAGCTTGGGGTAGTAATGAGGCCGAACGAAAACCGTGAAGCTGTCGGTAACATTGGCCTCCATATCTATTTTAGCGGCGCCGATCTGTATGATCTCATGGGGAATGCCCTCTATGGGCTGCTTCCCCCGCACCGGATAATTCCATTCAAGATCTATAACTATAGGTGTCATTTATCGCATTTTCCTCTTGATCAGCAGCTTCATGACGATGCATATCAATATGGCCGCCGCGCCTCCGATGGCGCTGGGCAGCATAAACACCCACAGGGGCGCCGACTGCATATCGTACTTGATCTGATTGTACTTGAAATCCAGCAGATAGTAGATAACATTCCCCAGAAACACGCCAATAGACGAGCCGATAATGATATTCAGCAGATTGTTGATCTTTCTGTATTTTTCCATGGTGTGCCTCCGGTTATTTCCCCTCGTCTATCTCCAGAAGCCGCGCAAGCCACTTTTCCATGCATCCGTTCTCGAAGAACTCCAGGAGCACGCCATCGCTGAAGCGGTCCGCCCTAAGAGCGCCCAAAAGCAGCGCCATCACAGTCCTGCCGTCCAGCCGGGACACATCCGCCTCCTCCATGGACCGGAAGCCCCACTCCAGGCCAGCAGCCTCCAGCACAGCCTGATAGCTGTGGAGCCCCAGCTCCGGATGATCCTCCACGAACTGATAAATAGCCTTCATAAGCCCCGCAGCAGCCTCTCCGTAGACAATAAAAGGCAGCCGGATCGGATGCTCCGGCGACCCATCGTTTTTATCATCTGTGACCAGCCTGCCATACTCCGCGCCCTTAAGCCGCGGCAGGAAAGCAGTTAAAGATTCGTACATGAGGTACCTCCGGTAAATGGACGTAATCTATTCTTTGACCCAAACGCCGTTGGGCTTGAGCTTATATCCCCGGCGCTTAAGCTCTCTGATGACAGCCTTCTCATCCTTCTCCACCTCGGGAGTCTGCTTGAGAGTCTCGTAAAGCGTAAGGAGCATGTAATCCGGGTGTTTGCGGTATTTGTTGAAGAACATGGTGATCGCCTCTAATGCTTTATTTCAAAATACTTTACATCGGTTATTACAACTGGAACATCGAGACTCTTATTGATTTCGTCAATGATGCTTTCCTCTTTGCACTCCATCAGCTTCAGTTTCGTTGCAAACAGGTAATCCCTCATGAATCGGGCTTCCTGAGTATCCGATTCCATTGTTTCAATATCTTTTGTATTCCTCAGCCCGCCTGTTTTAACATCGAAAACGAGATCCGTGAATGCATTATGCACCCAGAAGTTTCTGCGCTTGCTTAACGCCTCGAGCCTGCTATAATCAGACTCACTTAGCGCACGGACCCTATGTTCTGAATCGATCTCCTCCAGATCCCTTATAAGCTTTGTGAGGCTATAGGTG
>JAEEPD010000118.1 GCA_016284575.1 Bacillota bacterium
TTTTTGAGGAGTGCGCGGATCAGATATGGAGCACACCGGAGATCAACTTCACTGAGCACAGATCCCATGCTGCTGCTAAGAAGGTGATGGAGGAGCTGGGCTTTGAGATAAGCATGCTGCCCGACATGGACACCGCCTTTATAGCCACCGCAGGCCACGGCAAGCCGGTCATCGGCATTCTGGGCGAGCTGGATGCTCTTCCCGGGCTTTCCCAGTGCGCGGATACGGACCATCCCGATCCTGTGGAAAAGGGCGCTCCCGGCCACGGCTGCGGTCACAATCTTCTGGGCTGCGGCGGCATGGAGACCGCATATATACTAAAGAAATACCTGGAGGCCCACGGGCTTGAGGGCACTGTCAAATACTTTTCCTGCCCGGCGGAGGAGGGCGGCGTCGGCAAGGTTTACATGATACACAGAGGAGCCTTCGACGATGTGGATTTCTGCGTCAACTGGCATCCCTCCACCAAGTTTGGCATCACCCACGACGGCAAATCCATACTCATATCCAATTTCAGATTCCACGGTGTGGCCTCACACGCAGCAGGCGCTCCCGAAAAGGGCAGGTCCGCTCTTGATGCTCTTGAGATCATGAACATAGGCGCCCAGTTCCTGCGGGAGCACATGGAAAAGGAGACCTTCATCCACTATGCCATCACCAATTCCGGCGGCTTCGCTGCCAACGTGGTCCAGGCCTATGCCGAGGCTCAGTATGTGGTCCGCGCCAAGGACAACACCGAGCTGAAGAAGATGTTCGAAAGGGTCAAGAGACTGGCTGTGGGCGCCGCCTACATGACAGAGACCGAGGTGGAGGAGCCTGAGATCGTTTCCGCCTTCTCCTCCTTTATCGACAATCCTACCCTGGCTGATGTGGCGAGGGAGAACATCAAGGCTGCCATGCCCATAAAGTATACCGAAGAGGAGCTGGACTACATAAAGAAGTTCGTGGCAGCCGGCTCAACTCCTGAGGAGACAGAGATCATACCAACGGAGATCTCCGAGGATAAGCCCACCAGCTCCGATGTGGCAGATGTGAGCTGGGTGGTCCCCACCTCCATGATCTCCGTTCCCACCTGGGCAGTAGGAACCCCCGGTCACAGCTGGAACGTAACCGCTCAGGGCAAGAGCGCCGTGGCCCACAAGGGCATGGATCTGGCAGCTCAGATCATGGCCAACATAGCTCTGGACATGCTGGAAAAGCCGGAACTCATCGAAAAGGCCAAGGCTGATCTTAAGGAGAACCTGAAGGGCCGCAGCTACGAGAAGGAATGCTTCATTCCTAAGGACAAGAAGCCCGTACCCATTTACTAAGAGCCGATCTATAACGGCAGAAAATGTTCCTGTTATAATGCGGGCGAAGCGGCAAGGTCTTGAGAGGCACTTGTCGCTCGCCTGAGAGACCTGAACGATCATAACTAAAACACCCGGGAGCTTTCGGATAAGTCCGTAAGCTCCTTTTATATTCGCAAAAAAGGTGCTGACTATTCGGGAAAAAGTGCTATACTTAATTGTCTGATTTTTATCAGAGGAATTCATTTATCATTCAAAGGAAAAGGAGTTTTTACAGTATGGAGAAATTTTTCCGTCTGAAAGAAAACGGGACCACGGTACGCACCGAGGTGGTGGCAGGTCTTACCACCTTCATGACCATGGCCTACATCATCGCGCTGAACCCCAACCTTCTGACCGGCTTCGGAGCCATGGGCCAGGATCTGTGGAACGGCGTATTCATGGCTACCTGCTTAGCTTCCGCTATCGGTACCCTCTGCATGGCTCTGCTGGCCAATAAGCCCTTCGCAATGGCTCCAGGCATGGGCCTGAACAGCTTCTTTGCTGTAGTTGTTTCCAACATCGCAGCCATCACCGGCTTCACCTATCTGAAGTCCTTCCAGTCCGCTCTGGTCATCATCTTCGTTGAGGGCGTGGTGTTCATCATCCTGTCCATCTTCAACGTAAGAGAGAAGATCGTTGAGGCTATTCCTCTGGGCGTTCGTCTGGGCATCGGACCTGCCATTGGCCTCATGCTGATGAACATCGGCTTCGGCTCCAACGCAGGCGTTTATTCTGAGACCGGCGGTCCCTTCTTCGCCATGAGAGATTTCTTTGGCGCCCTGACCGCAGCCTCTGCAAGGGATGCCATGGGAAGCGGCTACGCTGTGATGATCCTCTATGTAGTGACCATGTTCGCAGGTCTGTTCATGATCGTGGCTCTGGATCACAAGGGAGTAAAGGGCTCCGTGCTCTACGGCATGCTCTTCGCCTCCGTCGTATACTGGGCCGGACAGGGCATCTTCCTGAAGACCAACCCCTTCGCAAGCCTGGCGACCGCATCCTTCGTGCCTCCCTTCGCTGATATGGCCAAGACCACCTTATTCAAGCTGGACTTCGCAGGCTTTGCTCAGGTTGGCTGGTTCACACTCATCACTCTGGTCATAACCTTCTGCATCATCGACATGTTCGATACCATCGGCACCCTGGTGGGCACCGCCTCCAGAGCCAATATGCTGGATAAGGACGGCAATATGCCCCAGATGAAGGAGGCTCTGCTCTCCGATGCCATCGGTACCATCACAGGCTCCGTCACCGGCACCTCCACTGTCACAACCTTTATCGAATCCGCAGCAGGCGTTGCAGCAGGCGGACGCACCGGTCTGACAGCTCTGACCACTGCAATCATGTTCCTGCTCTGCATGTTCATCGCACCTATCGCAGCCATCATCCCCGCGGCAGCCACATCCTCCGCGCTGATCTACGTAGGTATCCTGATGCTTGCAAACCTGAAAAAGATCGATTTCGAAGACATCACCCAGACTCTGCCCGTAACAGTCATGCTGCTGGCTATGCCTATCTCCGGCTCCATCGGACACGGCATCGGCCTTGCTCTGATCTGCTACACTGCCATCAAGCTCTTCACAGGAAAGTCCGGAGATGTTTCTCTGCTGACCTACGTCCTGTCCGTGATCTTCCTGATCAAGTTCTTCCTGCCTCTGTAGGGAAGGGAAGAACAGGCTTCAGCCTCATGGCTGCAGCCTTCGGAAAATCTATGAAACTGAAAGACTTCCGGGATCTCCCGGGAGTCTTTTTTATTTCAAAAATACAGAAAAAAACTGTTGCTTTGCCGGACAGGCGGCTGCTGCCTTCCTGCTGAATATCGATTCTAAAGGCTCTCAGAGGCATTCTGAGAGCCTTTTTGCATGCTTTCGATTAAATATGTGTTTAGGACAGCAAAATCGCTTAAAACGGCGCTGAGAGGCGCATGTGACATTGGGTGTGACATTGGGGACGGTTCTGTTTGTCATCAACGCTTTGGTTTACTTTTACCGTCATGTATAGTACCATGTTTTTTGAAAAAGTACTTGCGAGGTCCGGTTTTATGAATAAAGAAAAACCTGAAAAAATAGAGGTGAGGGGTGCGAGGGTCCACAATCTTAAGAACATCGATGTGGACATACCCCTTGGCGGAATAGTGGGGATAGCAGGAGTGTCAGGCTCCGGCAAATCCTCCCTGGCTCTTGGCGTTCTGTACGCCGAAGGCTCCAGAAGGTATCTGGAGTCCCTTTCCACCTACACCAGGCGCCGCATGACTCAGGCTGCAAGGGCTGAGGTGGACGAGGTTCTCTATGTGCCCGCATCTTTGGCTCTGCACCAGAGGCCTTCGGTGCCCGGAATACGCTCCACCTTCGGCACCGGCACCGAGCTTCTGAACAGCCTCAGACTGATGTTTTCAAGGCTTGCAAGCCATCGCTGCCCCAATGGTCATTATCACCCGCCAACGATAGATGTGGCGGCGGAGCGGCCACTGGTCTGTCCGGAATGCGGGGTCACCTTCTATCCTCCCGGTGCGGAGGAATTGGCCTTTAATTCACAGGGCGCCTGCAAATGCTGCGGCGGCACCGGCACTGTACGCAGCGTGGACCGCAGCACCCTGGTCCCCGACGATAGCCTGACCCTGGACGAGGGAGCCTGCGCCCCCTGGAATTCCCTGATGTGGTCCCTTATGACCGATGTCTGCAGGGCCATGGGTGTGCGCACCGACGTGCCCTTCAGGGACCTGACAGACGAAGAAAAAGAAATCGTTTACGATGGGCCGATGATCAAAAAGACCATATTCTACAGGCCCAAAAATGCCGAGAGCAGCCAGGCCGGGGAGCTGAATTTTACCTACTACAGCGCCACCGCCACGGTGCTCAACGCCCTGAACAAGGTGAAGGACGAGAAGGGCATGAAGCGGGTGGAGAAGTTCCTTAAGGAGGAGCCCTGCCCGGAGTGCGGCGGTACAAGGCTTTCCGAGGCAGCCAGAGCGCCGCGGCTGCGAGGGATATCTCTGGCTGACGCCTGCCGGATGACCCTTAAGGAGTCCATGGAGTGGGTCGCCGGGGTCCCTGACAGTCTGCCGGAGGATATGCGTCCCATGGCGAAGAATATCTGCGAATCCTTCCTGGAGGCAGGGAAAAGGCTGATGGATCTGGGGTTGGGCTATCTGACCCTGGACAGAGCTTCCTCCACGCTTTCCACCGGAGAGCGGCAGCGCATGCAGCTGGCAAGGGCGGTCAGGAACCGCACCACCGGCGTGCTCTACGTGCTGGATGAGCCCTCCATAGGCCTTCATCCAGCCAATATCGTGGGCCTGAACGAGGTAATGCAGGACCTGGTGGCCGACGGCAATACGGTGCTTTTAGTGGACCATGATGTCCAGATACTCAAGGAGTCCGGCTGGATAATAGAGCTGGGTCCTGGAGCAGGCGCTGCCGGAGGGCAGGTTATATCTGAGGGAACAGTTTCGGAGCTGGAGGCTGACAGCCGCTCGGTCATCGGGCCTTATCTTGCGGCGGGAGAAAAAGCTGCGGAAAAGGTGACGAAAAGAACCGGTCCGGAGCTGTTTGCTGAGGGCTGCATACGCATGGAGACGGGGCTCATACATACAGTAAAGCCCCTGCAGGTGGAGATACCGAAGAACCGACTGACTGTAGTCACTGGCGTGTCCGGCTCAGGAAAGACCACCATGGTTCTGGAGAGTCTGGTCCCGGGGCTTGAAGCCTTCTGCGGCGGCGGAAAGCTGCCGGGGCACGTGCTCAGCATCGAAGCGGAGGGCATCAGGCACGTGAAGCTCATAGATGCCACACCAATAGGCATCAACGTGCGCTCCACCGTCGCTACTTACGCCAATGTCCATGACGAGCTGCGCAAGATATACGCAAGGACCGCGGATGCTAAGCGCCAAGGCTTTAAGGCCGGCGATTTTTCCTACAACACCGGCTCTCTGCGCTGTCCTGTCTGTGATGGCACCGGTCAGATCTCTCTGGACGTGCAGTTCCTGCCGGATGTGGACATCCCTTGCCCAGAGTGCATGGGCAGCCGCTACAGCAAGACTGCGAAAATGATCCATTACAGCAATAAAAAAGGGGAGAGCCGTTCTCTTCCCGAGCTGATGGAGATGGATATAAATACGGCTCTCGGGTTCTGCGAAGGCCTGGGAAGCGTAAGACCAAGGCTTGAGATCCTGCGGGATCTGGGGCTTGGCTACCTGACCCTTGGGGAGGAGACTCCCAGCCTTTCCGGCGGCGAGGCCCAGAGGCTCAAGCTGGCCAGCGAGATGGGCAGGCAGCAGTCTGACTCGGTCTTCGTCTTCGACGAACCCACCATAGGTCTCCATCCAAAGGATGTGGAGGTGCTGATGCAGGTCTTCAGGACGCTGATTGACCATGGAGCCACGGTGATAGTCATCGAGCATGACCTGGATCTGATCCGCAGCGCGGACTATATTATTGACATGGGTCCCGAAGGCGGCGAAGAGGGCGGCAGGATAGTGGCCTGTGGCACTCCGGAGGAGATAAGAGCCTGCAAAGAGAGCATCACGGGCAGGTTTATATAGCTTTTTCAAGGCCTGCGAAGGCCTGAAAGGGTGTTTGTTGATTATTAACAGTAAATTATATTATGTAAATTATATTAAAATATAAATATTCTGCGAGAGAGGTTGAAAACCATGCGCATTCTGAATTTCGGATCGCTGAATCTTGACTACGTATATCAGGTGGACCACTTCGTGCAGCCCGGGGAGACCCTCAGTGCGCTCTCTCAGCGGGTGAATGCGGGCGGAAAGGGCCTGAATCAGTCCATCGCTCTGGCAAGGGCTTTGGGCAGGGACCCTGAGATCGACGCTAAAATTGCCGCACAGTCTGCTGCAGGAATTGCGGCTGAGGCCATTGAGGGACCTGAGATTTCGGTCTTTCACGCCGGCTGCCTTGGCGCCGGTGGGGAGAGCCTGAAAGCCCTGCTGGAGGAGAACGGTGTAAATACCCATTTTCTTAAACCTGTTACTGAGCTACAGGGCAATGCCGTCATCCAGGTGGAGCAGGGCGGCGAGAACTGCATACTGCTCTTCGGAGGCTCCAACCAGTGCGTCACAAAAGATCAGATATCGGAGACCCTGGAGGGCTTCGGCCCCGGGGACGTGCTGGTGCTGCAGAACGAGATAAACCTGCTGCCGGAGATAGTTGACGCTGCCTTTGAAAAGGGCATGCAGATCTTCCTGAATCCGTCTCCCTACAACGACAAGATCGCTGCGGTGGACCTGGGAAAGATAAGCTGGCTTCTGGTGAACGCAGTGGAGGCTCAGCAGATTTGCGAGGCGCAGAATGAATCAGGCAGAGCCTGCAAAGGCGCTGATGACGGGCCCGCCGCCGCGGATTCTGCTGGAAAAACGGATCCCGCTGCAGTCTGGGAAATACTGCACAGCAGATATCCGGGTCTCTCCCTGCTGGTAACTCTGGGTAAGCGCGGAAGCATTGCCTTTACTGGGACTGAAAGCATCGCCCAGGGAGCCTTCCCCGTGGAAGCTGTGGACAGCACCGGAGCGGGGGATACCTACACCGGCTACTTCATCGCTGCCTTGAGCCGCGGATTCAGTCTTCTGAAGGCCATGCAGCAGGCCTCCATGGCTTCAGCCATCAGCGTCACCAGACCCGGCGCCGCGCCTTCGATCCCTGAGTACGCAGAGGTGGCTGAAGCCCTTGGAAAGCTGGCCAAGTAACCTTTCCGGAGGTGAAGCATGTTAGAACAGATACTTAAGACAGCAAAGGGCGATGTTCATTACTGGCGCTCGGATCCCTGGACGGCGGAAAAGGACACCCTGTTCCTGCTGCACGGGCTCACCGCTGATCACAGCATGTTTGATGCGCAGATCGAGGCTTTTGAGGACGATTACAACATCCTGACCTGGGATACACCCGCCCACGGAAGCTCCAGGCCCTTTGAGGCATTCGATTTTGGCGATACCTCTGAATACCTCAGGAGCATTCTCGACAGACACTCTGTGGATAAGGCTGTCTTCATCGGGCAGTCACTGGGCGGTTTCCTGACCCAGTCCTTCATAAAGCGTTATCCGGACCGGGTGAGCCGTTTCGTGGCTCTGGACAGCACACCCTATGGCTTTGCCTATTACTCAAGATCCGATATCTGGATACTCAGACAGGTCGAATGGATGGCTCATCTTTATCCTGTGAAGCTTATGAAAAAAGCCATGGCCAGACAGGTCTCCGTCACCGGCAGGTCCTATGAGAACATGATGCAGATGCTTGAGCCCTACAATAAAAACGAGCTCTGCCACCTGATGGGGCTGGGCTATGCAGGCTTTCTGGAGGATAACTGCGAGCTTGAGATCCCCTGTCCGGTCCTGCTGATTCTGGGCGAAAAGGACAGGACGGGCAAGGTGGCGCAGTACAACAGGGCCTGGGCGAAGGAGACCGGATATCCTATTAGGATAATCAAGGGCGCCGCCCACAACGTTAATGTGGACAAGCCCGAGGAGGTAAATGCCTGCATCCGGGAGTTTCTGGAGGAAACCTGCCGGTAAAGTGCCCCAGGATCGACCCTTTCCATACTCCTGACTTCTGACAGAATGGTAATTATCTATGCTTACGATAACTAAACAGCAGGCCAGAGAGTTCATCCTTGCAAAGCAGGGGCTGATCGGGCCGTACCGCTTCATCGGAAAGGAGGGGGCTTACGCCTATGTCCGCCAATGCGGCTGCATACAGTTCGACCCTGTCGATGTCTGCGGGAAAAACGCTGAGCTGACCCTGCAGTCCAGGGTGAAGGGCTTTACAAAGGACATGCTCCGGGAGCTGCTTTACGAGGACTGGAGGCTGGTGGACTATGCGGATAAGGAGCTCTCCATCTGGCCTTCGGAGGACTGGCCTTATTTTTCTTCCTACAGGGAGCGCAGCCGACGCCTCGGTGAAAGCTTCGA
>JAEEPD010000119.1 GCA_016284575.1 Bacillota bacterium
CTCCAGCCTGTCCTTGGCCAACCTGTCATTTAAGACCTTCGCAAGGCGGTCCGCAGGCACGGGGCAGTCTGACTTAAAGCTTGCCCTCTGGCCCACTGCGTGGACACCTGCGTCGGTCCTTGAGCAGCCATTGAGCTGCACAGGCTCCCCGCAGATATCCGAAAGCAGGGCTTCCAGCTCTCCGCAGACAGTGCGGGCATTGGGCTGTCTCTGCCAGCCGGAAAAGCCGCTGCCGTCGTATGCAATTGTTAGCAGGATGTTTTTCATTTATGTGATGCAGTCTGAGCCCCGGGCGGCAGCTTAGCCTCCGGAGAATCCGGAGGATCCTTATCTGACTATGATGCCCGGGTCCAGGCTCTATTTTGCCTCCGGCTTCCAGGAGCTCTTGAGGCCTACGATCTGGTTGAACACGGGGGCGCCGGGCTTGCTCAGCACGCTGTCGGCGATATAATAGCCGTTTCTGAAGAACTGGAAGCGCTCGCCTGCCTCCGCATCCTTAAGGGAAGCCTCAGCCTTTACGCTCAGGTCTGTTCTGGAGTTGGGGTCGAACTCGTTGCGGCCTGTCTCCTCGTTGGGATAGGCCAGGTAGCCGTATTCACGCACGGGAAGCTCAACGGCGGTGGCGGCGTCCACCCAGTGGATGGTGCCCTTCACCTTGCGGCTGTCGGCTCCCGGGGTACCGCTCTTGGTCTCGGGATCGTAGGTGCAGTGAACGGCTGTGATGTTGCCCTCGGCGTCCTTGTCCACACCGGTGCAGGTCACGAAATATGCGCCCTTTAGACGGACCTCGTTGCCCGGATAGAGCCTGAAATACTTCTTTGCGGGGACCTCCATAAAGTCCTCCTGCTCTATCCACAGCTCGCGGCCAAAGCTCACCTCTCTTGTGCCCAGCTCAGGCCTGTTGGGATCGTTTTCTATGGGCAGAAGTTCGCTCTTTCCCTCGGGGTAGTTATCGATTATGAGCTTTAAGGGGTGCAGCACCACCATGCGGCTCACGGTCTTGGTCTTGAGATCGTCTCTTACGAAGAACTCCAGCTGCTCCATGCCTATCTGGCTGTTGGCCTTTGCCACGCCTATGGCATCGCAGAAGGCTCTGAGAGCCTCGGGAGTATAGCCGCGGCGTCTCATGCCTGCGATGGTGCACAGACGGGGGTCATCCCAGCCCTCCACAGCGCCGCTGGCCACCAGAGCCTTGATATTTCTCTTGCTCATGATGGTGTTGGACAGGTTCAGCTTGGCGAACTCTATCTGCTGAGGTGCCTCCGGCCAGTCCAGACTCTCCAGCACCCAGTTGTAGAAGGGCCTGTGGTCCTCGAACTCCAGGGTGCAGATGGAGTGGGTAACGCCCTCGATGGCGTCCTCCAGGGGGTGGGCAAAGTCGTACATGGGATATACGCACCACTGATCCCCGGTGTTGTGATGGCTGGCGTGAAGCACGCGGTAGATGACGGGGTCTCTCATGTTGATGTTGGGAGATGCCATGTCGATCTTCGCGCGGATCACCCTCTCGCCGTCCTTATACTTGCCGTCTCTCATGTCGTGGAAGATCTGCAGGGACTCCTCTATGGGCCTGTTCCTCCAGGGGCTCTCCTTGCCGGGCTCGGTAAGGGTTCCGCGGTTTGCCTTTATCTCCTCGGGGCTCATTTCGCAGGCATAGGCCTTGCCGCGGCGGATCAGCTCCTCGCAGCACTCGTACATTTTACCGAAGTAATTGGAGGCATAGCACAGATTTGCCCATTCAAAGCCCAGCCACTTCACATCGTTTTCGATGGAGCCCACGAACTCCTCGTCTTCCTTTACGGGGTTGGTGTCGTCGTAGCGCAGGTTGCAGCTGCCGCCGTACTTTAGAGCCGTGCCGAAGTTGAGGCAGATGCTCTTGACGTGGCCGATGTGCAGGTAGCCGTTGGGCTCCGGCGGGAAGCGGGTGATGATGGGATGGCTGTACTTGTGATTCTCCAGATCCTTTTCTATGATGTCGTAAATGAAATTATTTTCCATGAATTATCTCCTGTTTTGGCGGCAGGGCACGCTAAAACCCTGTCAGCTATATAATTTGACACTCTATTATACAGCGCCGCAAGCCATATTGCAAAGGTAGAATAGTTTTTGTGTATATAAAATTTTAGCTTGATTTTTTCGGTTTCTTTTGGTAATTTAGTTTTAATGCAAAATAATATGACAGCAGGGCGGAGGCGGCAAAAATGATCCGTTCCCGCAGCCTAATAATTTCGAAGAGGATATAAAAATGACACTTGATACCATCGACGCCAAAATACTTAATGTACTGCAGGAAAACGCCAGAGTCTCCATCTCCGAGCTTTCCAAAAGGGTGCATCTCTCCCTTTCCGCCGTCTCTGAAAGGCTCAAGAAGCTGGAAAGCAGCGGCATCATAGACCAGTACACCACCATACTTAATTCGGCATCTCTGGACAAGCAGATATCCTCAATAATGCTGGTCAGCCTCGAAGACCCCTCCAAGATCTCCGAATTCCTCAAGTTCATAGAGGAGAACGACGAGATCCTCGAAGCCTATCACATCACCGGCGACGCTGACTACTCCCTTAAGATCGTAACCTCCAGCATGCAGGGCCTGGAGAACATAATCAACAAGATCAAGACCGTTTCCGCGGTAAGAAAGACCCAGACCAGCGTGGTGCTCAGCACTCTGAAGCACAAGTACTCCATTCCTCCCATCCCCACAAAGGAATAGAAAGAGGAGCCCGGGGCGCGGGATCTCACATCCGGGACATATTGCGATCAAAAAAGCTTGAAGCCTTAAGACTTCAAGCTTTTATTTTGACTATTTCCTTGCCTTTTCTCTGGCAACACGCCTTGCCTTGTTCTTTCTGATGACGCTTCTTGGAACTCTGCCGCCTGCCTCCTTAAGAGACTTGGGTCCGTGGACTCTGTAGTTCTGAGCCCTTCTTGCAGCCTCCAGCTCGGCCTCTATGCGCTTTTCAGCCTCAGCAATGGCTGCAGCTCTTTCCGCATCCCTTTCAGCCTTCTTCTCCTGAGCCTTGGATAGCTTCTTCTCCGCCTTTTCCTTGCCTGCGTTCAGCCTCTTGTTGGCCTCGTCCACGGAGATGCCCTTTTCCTTGGCATACTTGTAGACGTCAGTGGTCTCGGTCTTAGCCTGAGCCTTTACATCGTCATTGTTTGCGGCATCCTGGGTTGCCTTTTTGGTAACGCCGAACATGACTACCATAAAGGCTGCCATCATGAGCATGCTGATGGTCTGGTCAGTCTTGGTGTTTCTGGTCCTGAAGCCGATGGAATAGTCGTTTTCAAGGGTGCTTCCGCCGGCGGAGACTACGCCTGCCTTGGCGGTCACAGTGTATTCGGTGTTGGAGAGCAGGCCGTCATCGAGTATCAGCCAGAGCTGATTGGGATATTTGTCCTGGGCGCAGACTATGGTGTAGCCTATTTTGTTGCCCTCCGCATCCGCGATCTCGAACTTTCCGTTGTTGTCCTCTGCGGAGCTTTCGCCCATGGCGTCGCTGAAGGTGAATTTCACCGCCATATTTGTGATCTGCTTGCCTGTTTCTCCGTCTCCGGGAATGACATTTGTTATCTCAAGTCCTGCAGCAGCGGCTGTCTGGCACATGGCCAGCACCATTACGAGAGCCAGCAGCAGGCTGACAACTGTCTTTTTCATCGTTTTTCCTCCGAGTTTTTATTTTCGCGGCAGTTTTCTGCCGGCATAAGCGATTTACTGAACGGATCTGCGCTCTTCCTTGCGGACCTGCCTCAATTTTCTGAAGAAATCCTTGAGTATGGCCTGACATTCCGTCTGCAGAACCCCATAGATCAGCTCCGGCTGATGATTCAGCCTCTCGTCTCCCGGGATGTTCCTGAGGGAGCCGCAGGCCCCCGCCTTGGGGTCCATGGTGCCGATAAAGAGCCTTTCGATGCGGGAGAGCACAATGGCTCCCGCGCACATGCTGCAGGGCTCCAGGGTGACGTACATGTCGCAGCCTATGAGCCTCCAGCCCCCCAGCTCCGCCGCGGCCTGCCTTATGGCCTTCATCTCCGCGTGGACAGTGGGGTCCTTGTCCGTTTCCGTGCTGTTGAAGCCCCGGCCTATTATGCGGCCGTCCCTTACTATGACAGCGCCCACGGGGATCTCCCCCAGCGCCGCCGCCTGCCTTGCCAGCTTAAGAGCCTCAGCCATATAAAATTCCGGGCTGCCCTCCTCAGGTATGGTGGGAACTGCAAGCTCAGGCATATCAATTCCTCCGCAGCACAAAGCCCTGTGCGCAAACGTACCACTTATATTAACACAACAACTTTAATCTTGCAATTACAAGATTATTAGT
>JAEEPD010000120.1 GCA_016284575.1 Bacillota bacterium
GATTTTTTCAGGCATCTGCATCTATTTTGGCACGGTTTAGTTATGACACATTAAAGAATATTGGATGCAAATTCCGTTTTTGCAACGGTTTGTATACATAATCATTAAAAAGTTAGATGCAGATGAGGTGTACCCCTAATGGTGGAGTTGATAGGGCCGGGATTTTTGATGCCTTAAAGGATCAGGCAGCCCGGCAGTACTGATATGGTGTCAGAAAGTGAATAGACTCATGGGGACGCTGGTAAATGTAAAAGCTCCAGACGTACTCATAGATGTCCCTGATAGCTTCAGCCCTGGTCTTGTACCTTGGCTTGAGCCACTCAGTCTTCATCTTGCCCCAGAAACTTTCCATGGGAGCGTTATCCCAACAGTTCCCCTTTCTGCTCATACTACACACAAAACCATTTGTTTGCAACATCTCCTGGTATTCATCACAGCAATAGGTGGATCCTCGGTCTGAGTGCAGCAGGCAGCCTTTCCCGCCACAGCCCCTTGTAAGGGCATCTTCCAGCGCATGCATGACCAGGTAACGATCATTGTGAAGGCCGATTGCAAAGCCTGCCGGCATGCGCCCGTAAAGGTCCAGAATGCCGGCAACATAGAGTTTGCCTTCTTCTGTGGAGACTTCTGTCGTATCGCTTACCATCTTCTGGTTCGGCCTGTCCGCATTGAAATCCCGGGCCAGAAGGTTCTCCGCAACTGGATAGCTGTGATCGGAGTCTGTCAGGCATACAAACTTCTTCCGGGTCTTAGAGAATAGATCATTCTCTCTCATGATCCGCTCGATCCGCTTGTGATTGATCGGTCTCTCGGAGTCCTTGTTGATTTGAGCTGTGATCTTCCTGCTCCCATAGGAGCCACGCGACTGCCGGAACAGCTCGAAGATCTTATCCTTCAGGATCTGATCTTCCCGTTCCTTTTCCGTTAGAGGCGCTTCCATCCGTCGGACCCACTTATAGTAGCCGCTTTGCGAAACTTGTAGTACTTTGGCCATCCTGTCTATGCGAAATTCAGTCCTGTTTACGTACATGAACCCGTATTTCACCTGCGCCCTACTTCCGCCAGGAAGGCCGCTGCTTTTTTTAATATTGCCACCTCTTCCTTTAGTTCGGCGATTTCTTTCTCCAGCTGGATCTCCCTGTCACTTTTCTTTGTTGGACTTGAGATCTTCTTACCCAGCCCGGATTCACCGAACTCGCGGTAGATGGCGGCCCATCTCACCACTGTTGAGGGACGAATGCCATACTTTCTGGCGATATGCTCCTCCATCCCTTTCATTTCGAGCTGTGTGGCCTCTTTTGCAACCTGTACCCGGAATGACTTATTGTAACCACTCATAGCGCACCTCCTGTGTTGATAGTATAACATGTTTTTTCTATCTCCACTTTTTGGGGTGCGGCTCACTGAGAATGAAAAATCCTCCAAATGACTCCCATCGTCCGAAATTTCAGGAGTCGAATTTTGGATTTCTGCAAATATGACCCAATCCCTCTTATGCCTGGAATACCAGCCGGTTCAGGCGGTTAAAGGCGTCGCGGATCATGGACATGGGGGAAGCCAGGTTCATGCGGATGGTATATTCCCCGCCGAAAGCCGTGCCGTCCTGCCAGATTACACCGCAGTGCTGGCCCTTGGACAGCAGTTCCTTAATGCCCATGTTATGGGCTTTGCACCAGTTTTCACAATCCAGGAAAATGACGTAGGTGCCCTGCGGGTCACTGACGGTGACGCCTTCAAAATGTTCACGGATGAAGCCCAGGGCAAAGTTGACATTCTCCGTAATAACCTCGCACATTTCGTCGGCCCAGGCCATGCCTTCCTCCGAATAGCCTCCGATCAGCGCGTACTGGGAAAGCACATTCATCACATTGTAATGGCAAAGGGACGACTCTTTCTGCATGCGCTCCCGCATGACGCGGTCATAGACAATGCTGTAGCTGCCGATAAGGCCTGCCAGGTTAAATGTCTTGCTGGGCGCGTAGAGCGCAACGGTATTTTTATGGGCATAGG
>JAEEPD010000121.1 GCA_016284575.1 Bacillota bacterium
AAGGGGAACGTCGCCGTCCAGGAAGATAATCGAATTGGTGGGATGGTAGTACTTTTTGGAGCTTGCGATGTAGTTTTCGTAGGTAAGGGATGGTATCACGGTGGGCTCGCCGCCGGAATTGTAGGCATAGCAGGTATCGGGGAACACCAGCTCCTGAAGCTTCTGGCGTATCAGCTCCTCCTTGTCGGACATGGCGCCCTTCATCTCGTTGAAGACCACGCCCTTGTAGCTGAGCCTGCCGTTTTCATCCTGTTCTATGTGCCAGCCCTCCTGATGGAAGATGTCCTCGGTCTCCAGGGTACGGGGCGCAAAAACAGCGTCCAGATACACGCCGGTCAGGTTCAGGAAGTCCTGTCTGTTGCGGCTGGAGACGGGGTACATGGTCTTGTCCGGGAAGGTCATGGCGTTGAGGAAGGTGTTCATGGAGCTCTTAAGAAGGTCCACGAAGGGTTCCTTTACGGGGTACTTCTTCGATCCGCCCAGCACGGAATGCTCCAGGATGTGGAACACGCCGGTGGAGTCCTCCGGAATGGTCTTGAAGGCTATGGAGAAGAGCTTGTTGCTTACGCCGCTGTCCATCCAGATCAGCTGGGCGCCGGTCTTGTCGTGCTCCATCTCGTACATGGTGCCGCCCAGCTCCTTAGAGGGGCGGACGCGGGTGACGGTGAAGCCGCAGAGTTTATCTTTTACGTTCAGTTTCATCTATGCTCCTTACTTGTCCAGGACTTCTTCCTGGATGTCCTTTACTGTCTCTTCCATGAAGGCGATGTCTGCAGCATCCAGCTTAAGCTCCAGCGCCTTGACGCTGTCCTCCAGCTTGGCGGTCTTTCTTGCACCCACCAGAAGGCTCATGTTGTCGTACTGAGCAAGGGCCCATGCCAGAGCCAGCTGAGCGTAGCTGCAGCCGTATTTTACGCAGAGGGGCTCCATGGCCTTGTAGTAGCGGAGCAGGCCCTCCTTCTTGTCCTCTGCCACCCAGGGGATGCGGGAGCGGATATCGGTCTTTCTGAATTCCTTATTCAGGAAGTCCGGTCCGGTCAGGAAGCCCTCCTCCAGCACGCCGTAGACCTGGAAGGTGGTGCCGTATCTGCTGCATACGGGGAAGTAGTCCCTGCCGTGGAAGGGGGAGAGCAGGCTGAAGAATTCCTGCACAAGGGAGGTGCCGCAGGGCAGGCTCTTGAGGCCGTTTGCAAGGACGGTCTCGCCGCCTGTTTTGTATTTTTCTCCGGCCGCCTGATAGGCTTCAAGGTCCGCCGGCTGACTGTTGGAAAGGCCGTAGGCCCTGATCTTTCCTTCCTTTCTCAGCTCCTCCAGCCCCTCGACGGTCTCCTCCACCGGCCAGTTTTTGCACACGTAGTGGACGATGATGCTGTCGATGTAGTCTGTCTGAAGGCGCTTAAGAGAATCCTCCACGTCCTTTTTGACGGCGGCCTTGCTGGTGTCGTTGTTTACGGTGTAGCCGTCGCGCTCGTAGTGGAAGTTGCCGCCGTCTCCCCGCCAGTTGAGGGAACACTTGGTCTGCAGCACGAAGTCCTTGCGAAGACCTGCGCTCTTAAGGGCTGCTCCCAGCAGCTCCTCGCTGACGCCGGTGCCGTAGACGGGGGCGGTATCTATGTAGTTGACGCCCTGGGTTTTTGCGAACTCAAGAAGCCGGGTCGCAGCCTCAACATCCGAATCTCCGTCGGTCCAGACGCTTCCGCCGCCAAGGCCCCAGGTGCCCAGAGCCAGTCTGGAGACGATTATCCCTGATTTTCCTAATTCATGGTATTTCATAGTTGTCCTCCTGGTTTCAGATTTCATAAACAATTAATTTTATCATATATCCGGCGGATTTTCATCAAAAAAGATAATACCTGCGGCCAGGGGCTGCTCTGCGGCAGCTTGGATCGGTCGGCGTAAAATTCACATAAAACGGCGATAAAGCGGTGAAAGTTCATTTGACCGGCGATAATATCGGTGATAAAATGGCGGTGAGATATGAAAGAAGCGGTTTTACCGCCGGAAGCAAACGCATAGGAGGCAGCCATGCTGGATCTGGATCACATAGAAAAGTACAAAGAGAACAACCGCATAGAGGCCAAGAAGGCTGCGGGAGGGCTTCCCAAAAGTCTGTGGGAGACCTACTCGGCCTTTGCCAACACCCTCGGAGGCATAATCCTGCTTGGTGTTGAGGAGCTGCCTGGCCATGTGCTTCATCCCGTGGAGCTGCCGGATCCGGAGGGGCTGGTGCGGGAGTTCTGGGAGAGGGTCAACGATCCTAAGCAGGTGAGCATTAACCTGCTTTCGGATAAAAATGTGCGCATAGAGGAGGCTGAGGGAAAGCGCATCGTGGTGATCGAGGTGCCAAGGGCACAGCGCATCTACAAGCCGGTCTATATAGGGGGAGACCCTGTGAACGGCAGCTACAGAAGGAATGGGGAGGGTGATTATCACTGCACTCCGGAGGAGCTGAGAGCCATGTACAGAGACGCGGGCATTCAGACCCAGGACATGAAGCTTCTGGAGGAGCTGAGCCCGGATGCTCTCTGCACTGAAAGCATAAGAAGCTACAGGCAGAGGATGGGTCTTGTTCGCCCCGGCCATGTGTGGGAGAGTCTGGGGGACAGAGAATTCCTCATCAAGCTGGGGGCCCTTGGGATGACAGCCTCCGGCTCCCTGCATCCCACTGCTGCAGGGCTTCTGATGTTTGGCTATGAATACGATATCCTCAGGGAGTATCCTCTGTATTTCCTGGATTACAGAGAAATAACGGACAGCGAGAGCCGGTGGACGGACAGGATAGTTTCCTCCTCCGGAGACTGGAGCGGCAATGTATATGATTTCTACTTCAGGGTATATAACAGGCTCCGACAGGAGCTGAGCCGCCGTTTTCAGCTGGAAGGGGGGTTGGATGCAGAGGACAGTCCGGTCATGGCTGCCCTTCGGGAGGCTCTGGCAAACTGCCTCATCAATGCGGATTACTATGGCTCCAGAGGCGTGGTGGTGGTCCGCACCCCGGAAAAGATCAGCATGGCCAATCCGGGCAACTTCCGCATAGATCTGGCGGAGGCCAGGTCCGGTGGGCTTTCGGACCCCCGGAATGCGGCGCTCATGAGGATGTTCGACCTCATAAACATAGGAGAAAGGGCTGGCAGCGGCATCCCAAGCATCTACACTGCATGGACTGAGCAGGGCTGCGCGGAGCCCCGCATATTCCAGTGCATAGAGCCGGACAGGACCGTTCTTGAGCTGCCCCTTGTTTCCGTTGAAGGCTGCGAAAAAGGCATGCTGCGCTACGAGCTTAAGCCTCAGCCGGGAGCGGCAGCTTCTGTCAGAGAGGGCGGGGATATAAAATTCTACATGAGCCCTGAGGAAAAACGGGAGCTTATAATCGCCTATCTTACGGACCATGTGAGCGCGGGAAGCGCTGAGCTTTCGGAGCTGCTGGGGCTCAAGGCCTCCCGCACCAGAGATTATCTTTCGAAAATGGTGGAAGACGGCATACTGGTGTGCTCCGGTGCAAATAAAAACCGGAGGTACAGGCTCAGGTCCTGATCCTCCGGTGGTCTGATATATTCGTCTGTATCTGCCTCAGCTGCCCCAAAGGCATTGCCCTGAAGGCTACTGCCTTTCCATGAAGTACATCCTGCAGGCGTAGTCCTGGAAATAGCGGGTCTCCTCGTTGTAGCCTGTGCCGCCGAAGGCCTGCTTCATGTGGAGACCGCCGTTCATGAGGGCAGCTCCTGAGGAGATGCAGTCCTCCGTTTCTCCGTCCATCTTCACGAATTTCGACAGTATGTGGTGTATCTGGGATTCGGATTTGATGTGGACGGGAGCCACGGTGTTGACCAGATCTCCGAAATTGCGCAGATCGAATTTACGCTTACGTCCGTAGAGTATATACATAGCAGCAGGGTCGAGGCCCTTGGGGAAGTAGCTGTGGAACTGCCAGTTGGGCAGCACCTGGTTCTGGAATATGAGGCCCACAGCCTTGTCCTTCTCGGGGCTTACCACGGTCCATTCCAGTATGTTTCCTGCCCCGGGGATGCCCGCCGCAGCGTTTTCGGACACGCCGCTCACAGGCATGCTGCCAAAGGCTCTGCCGCGGTAGAAATTGCCCCACTGGAGTACGCTGCGCCATTTCTTGTACAGCTCTATCTGCACCTTTATGGCGTTCATAGCGTCCGACGGAAGGTCTGCGAAGTTCATCTCGTAGCCGAAGATTCCGAAGGCCGCCACGCCAAAGCGGGTCTCAAGGGGAGTGTTCCTCAAGGTCTGGTGATTCGGCCTTGCGGAAACGTGGGCGGATACGCAGCTCATGGGGTAGCCGTAGCTGTAGCCCGTCTGTATGAAGCCCCTGGCCAGAGCGTCGGTGTCATCGCTGGCCCAGATCTGGGGGAAATAGCAGAGTATACCAAGGTCGAAGCGGTTTCCGCCGGAGGCGCAGCCCTCGAAGAGTATATGGGGGAAACGGGCGGTGAGCTCTGCCATTATCTCATAGAGCCCCATGATGTATCTGTGTCCCAGCTCGCTCTGCTCTGCAAAGCCCACCTTGCTGTTTGCCAGGTACCTGGAGTAGTAATCGCTGAAGGGGCGGTTCATGTCCCACTTCACATATTTTATATTGGCTGAGCTGAAGACCTCGCTCATCTTTTCGATGATGAACTCCCTGACCTGGGGATTTGAAAGGTCCAGTATGCGCTGGTTCCTGCCTTCGGAGTGGGCTTTGCCGGGTATCTCCAGAGCCCAGTCCGGGTGAGCCCTGTAGAGCTCACTCTTTACGCTTACCATCTCCGGCTCCACCCATATGCCGAAGTCCATGCCAAGGGCGTTTATCTTGTCCGCCAGAC
>JAEEPD010000122.1 GCA_016284575.1 Bacillota bacterium
CCATCACGGATCCGCCTTTTCCACTGGCGAAGCCTTCCTTAAGTCTGTCGCTCCTTCCTATGCGGTCATCTCCTGCGGAAGAAACAATTCCTACGGACATCCTGCCCCAAGGGTCATTGATTTACTGGAGGATTCGGGTATAATATACGGGAGGATGGACCTGGACGGCGCCGTGTGCGCCCAACTGCTGTCAGATGCCTCTGTAAGGCTCAGAAATGCCTCCAGGAGCGTTTTAAACAGCGCGGACAGGAAAATATACCACGAAGAAAAAAGGAGCTTAAATGGCCGATTCTGAGCATCCCTTCAGGACCATAAGAAAAATGATGACTGCCGCCAGAGAGACGGGGGGCTACCCCAGACTCCTGCTTTTGTGCGGCCGGGAGGAATTCCTGCTCAGCTGGGCCCTTGGCTACCTTAAGGATGAACTGGTCTCACCTGCCACGGAGGCTCTTGATTACAGCTATTTTTCTGCCGAGGACCTGAACGTTTTTGATGTGATAGCGGCCTGCGAGACCTTACCCATGCTTTCCGCAAGAAAGCTGGTGGCTGTCGAGGCGGAAAAGCTTCTGACAGGAACCAAAAATGACGGCTCAGGAGTTGGAGCCTCTGAGCTGGCAGACTATCTTCCGGGCATCCCCGAAAGCTGCTGTCTGGTGCTTGTGAGCAGCAGGGTCAACAAGACCCGCTCTCTTTATAAAGCCTGCGAAAAGTATGGCATAGTATACGACTTTGTGCCCCTGGACGGGGCCAGCCTGGGGGCCTGGATGCAGAAGCGCTTTCAGACCGCGGGGCTTGCCGCAGACAGACAGCTGCTCCTGTCCTTTGCTTACGGCAACGGCTACGGAGAAAAGGACAGCGATTACGACCTTTACAGCCTGGAAAACGATCTGAAAAAGATCATTGCCTACGCGGACGGGCCTTCCGTAAAGCCCGAGGATCTTCGCATAGCGGAGAGCCGCCGCCTGGAGACTGATGCCTTCAGGCTGCTGGACTCGGCCTTTTCAGGGGAAAAGGCTGCAGCCTACCAGATACTCAATAACAGCGTAGAGCTGAGTCAGCCCTCCAAGGCTCAGGGTGTGCTGCTGCAGCTGAACGGACTTATGATCTCCCAGCTGGAGCTGATGCTGGAGTACTCGGAGCGCAAGGCTGAGGGCCAGTCCTATCAGCAGATACTGCAGGGCATGGGAATCAACAAATACAGGCTGGACAAGCTGATCCCCGCGGCTCAGCGCCGCAGTACGGGACAGCTGAAAAGGAACCTTTTCGATGCCCTTAAGATAGACAGGGACATGAAGAGCGGCATCATAGACATAAGGCTGGCTCTTGAGCTGTTCATAGCAGGGCTTTAGGATTTGGAAGCGGCGGAAGATATGGAAAACTTTAAGGATCTTACAAGAGAAGAGAGGGCGGCAGCCCTTAAGGCGCTGGGGCTTCCTGCATTCAGGGAGGCTCAGATCTTCAAGTGGATCTGCAAGGGCGCAGAGGATTTCAGCGGCATGAGCGATCTTTCTGCAGAGCTCAGGACCCGTCTTGCGGAGAAATGGAGCCTTGAGACCCTTTCAGTGGACCTGGTCCAGAGCTCCTCTGACGGCACCAAGAAGTTTCTTCTGGGCCTTCCCGACGGCAACAAGATAGAGACCGTCTTCATGGAATACAGCTACGGCAATTCCCTCTGCATCTCCACCCAGGTGGGCTGCGCCATGGGCTGCAGCTTCTGCGCCTCTACGATAGGAGGGAAGCGCAGGAACCTTAAGGCCTGGGAGATGCTGGACGAATTCATCGTAAGCGAAAAGGCTGCCGGAAAGCCTGTGAACCATCTGGTGCTCATGGGCATAGGAGAGCCCTTCGACAATTACGAAAACCTCTGCGAATTCCTGCGTCAGATCCACGATCCCAAGGGCATAGGCTTGAGCTACAGGAACATCACCGTGTCCACCTGCGGCATAGTTCCTAAGATCCGGCAATTCGGGCAGGACTTTCCCCAGGTGAATCTGGCCATATCCCTTCACGCGGCAAATCAGAAGGCCAGGGAGGCCCTGATGCCTGTGGCAAAGGCCTACGATCTGAAGAGCCTGCTGGAGGCGGCAGACGACCACGGAAAGCAGACCGGCAGGCGGGTCACATATGAATACACCCTTATAGCAGGCAAAAACGACAGCCTGGAGGGGGCGGCGGAGCTGGCTGAGCTCCTCAGGGGGACCCTCTGCCACGTAAATCTTATACCCCTTAATCCGGTGGCGGAAACAGGCCTCAGCGCATCCTCGAAAAAGCAGGCGCTTGCCTTTGCGGATTATCTGGAGAAGCACGGAGTTCCCTGCAGCATACGGAGGACGCTTGGCAAAGACATAGACGCTGCCTGCGGACAGCTCCGAAAAAAGAATAGCTGAAAAACGATTATTGACCTTGCGCCAAATGGCGCTGACAGGTATAATGAAGACAGTGAAAGTTATCGACGCGTAAAGCGAAAAAAATAGAAAGGGAGGCGATTCCATTGGTTAAATTACTCATCGGCCACAAGGGAAGCGGCAAGACCGGCAAAATGGTGGAGCTTGCTAACTCAAGCCTGAATACAGTAAAAGGAAGCGTTGTATTTATCAATAAAAATCAGAGACTGATCTACGATCTCAAATACAGTATTCGTGTCGTTTGCATGGAAGAATATGAAATGGTCACGAATATTGACGAATATATCGGGTTTATACTCGGAATAATCAGTCAGGACCACGACATAGAGCTGATCTTCATCGACAGCATCTTAAAGCATGCGGATGTAAGCACAAGCAATCTGGAGGAGTTCTTCGAAAGACTCAATGCCATCTCCACAAATTACGGTCCGGACTTTATCGTCAGCGTCAGCGCCGGAGAGGACGAGCTGGGCGATTACATCAAGAAGTACGAGCTGGTGGAGCACCACGCATAGAGCACCGTAAGACCGTAAGCTTCAACTGAATATCGAATGAACAAAGCTGCAGCCCCTTTGGACTGCAGCTTTTTAAGTATTACGATAAGATGCGGGAGGATGTCTTACGGAAAGCCATTGGGGACGGTTTTCTTTGTCATATTATTTTGACGGGTGACATAAGGAGGGCACCCGTGCCTTTACTCCTCGATCACCAGCATGGTCTCCAGCGTGGGATCTGAGGGACCCTGCAGATGACCCTTGCGGAGGCGGAAGCGCTCCAGGTACTCCCAGACCTCATCGCTCATGCGCTCGCCATTGTAGATGACGGGGATGCCGGGAGGATAGGGCGCGATCATCTCTCCCATGATGCGGCCTTTGCATTCTGCCCAGGGGATGCGCTTCTTGGGACTGAAATAGGATTCTCTTGGGCTGAGCACGTACTCGGGAATGGGTGGCAGAGGCTCGCCGCCGGGAAGAGGCTTCCCGGTCTTTATGTTCTTTGCGGAAATGTCCTTCAGGGCCGCCACCAGCCTGTCGAGATCGCTCTTGTCGTTGGCGTAGGTCACTATGGCAACGAAGTTGCGGTAATCTGTCACCTCGATATCGATATTGTAGTCGAAGAAGAGTATCTTCTTCATGTCGAAGCCGGTGATTCCAAGCTCCGCGCAGCTTACTATGAGACGGGTCTCGTCATAGTCGTTTATGCCTGCGCGGCCTACCACTTCCTTTGTGGCGCACTTGACGCCTGGGATGGTGTTTATCTCCTCTGCCGCAGCCTTGGCCAGGGAAAGGGCGTTGTCTATCATCTCAGCGCCGTGGAGGGCCATCTCCTCCCTTGCCACATCCAGAGAGGTCATAAGTATGTAGCTGGGGCTGGTACTCTGCACAAGATGGAGGTTTGCCTCCAGCTGAGCTCTGTCCACCAGCTTGCTCTTAACGTGGATCATGGAGCTTTGGGTGAAGCTTCCCGTCACCTTGTGGATGCTCTGCACGCACATGTCAGCACCCTGCTGAATGGCTCCCTTGGGAAGCCTGGGGCTGAAGTAGGTGTGGGCACCGTGGGCTTCATCCACGAAAAGCACTGCGTTGTGGGCGTGGCAGACCTTTGCTATCCCTTCAAGATCCGAGGTCAGTCCGTAGTAGGTTGGGCTCACCACCATGACGCCTCTGCAGTCCGGGTTCTCCTTGAACATGGCCTCCACCTGGGTCGGGGTGATGCCTCCGTGGAGACCCCACTCGGGCTCGATCTGGGGCGTAATGTAGACGGGCCTTCCGCCCGCCATGATAAGTCCCATCAGAGCGGACTTGTGGGCATTTCTTGGTATGGCGATCTTTCCGCCGCCTCCGCAGACGGTGAGCACCATGGCCTGGTTGCCGCAGGTGCTGCCGTTCACCAGGAAGTGAGTATAGTCGGAGCCCCAGAGCTCGGAGGCCAGATCCTCCGCCTCCTTGATATAGGTCGAAGCATTGTGAAGGTCGTCAGTCAGATAGGTCTCGGTGAGGTCGAAGCCGAATATGGCATCGCCTACAGCCTCCCGCCACTTGGGATTGATGCCTCTTTCATAGCGGTGACCTGGGATGCGGAAATAGGCCGGTTTAAGCCTGTTGTACTCCATTATCGAGTCGAAGAGCGGTGTCTTGTTCTGATCCTTTGCCATTGCCAATCCATCCTTTCAGAAACTACTCGGCGGCAGTCCGGAAGGCGTACTTTCCGGTACTTATACTGTTGATTTTATAATAGGCTGAGTGAGCCCCGTTCGCAATAAAAAATTATCAAAAAAAACTATTTTAATTTAGCGCAGCAAAGTGTAAAATTAAACTGGCATAAGGTTCGCCAAAAATGCATAAAAAATGATTTTAAAGGAGACAAATGGATGGACGTAATTGTAAGCATCAATGATGCCATCAACGGATTTGTGTGGGGTGCTCCTGCCATAATCCTGATCATGGGTGTGGGTCTTTACCTGACCATTCGCCTGAAGGGCATCCAGTTCCGCAACTGGGGCTTTATGTTCAGCAGGACCTACGCTAAAGCATTTAAGGAAGCAAGGAATCAGGCCAAGGAGTCAGGCGAGGGCGAGATCACGTCCTTCCAGGCTGCAATGGCATCTGTTTCCGCAGTAGTGGGCTCGGGCAACATCGCAGGTGTGGCAACGGCACTTGCGACTGGCGGTCCGGGAGCGCTGTTCTGGATGATAGTCGCAGCCATCGTTGGCATGGCGACAAAGTTCGCCGAGGTCGGTCTCGGTATAATGTACCGCAAGAAGATGCCCGACGGCAGCTTCCAGGGCGGTCCCATGTATTACGTCGCAGAGGGCCTGCATGCCCCCTGGCTTGGAAAGATCGTTGCAGTGCTCTTCCTTTTCTACAGTATAGTTATCTCCGCTGTCGTCGACACCAACACCATCACCGAGGCCTTCGGTGAATCTTTCGGTGTGGCTCCCGCTATCATGGCTGCTGTTCTGGCAATCCTGACCGGCATCGTCATCTTCGGCGGCATCACCCGCATCGGTGAGGTCTGCGGCATGCTGGCACCCTTCATGGCAGGCGCCTATCTGCTGGCAGGCATCTTCATCATCATCACTCACATCACTCAGGTTCCGGCTGCCCTCGGCCAGATCATCGTCTGCGCCTTCAATCCCAAGGCTGCCTTTGGCGGCGCCGCAGGCGTCACCGTCCTTACGGTAATGCGCTACGGCATGGCAAGGGGCATCTTCTCCAACGAGGCCGGTATCGGCTCTTCCGCAGTCACCCACGCCTCCGCCAAGGTTTCCAGCCCCGGCGAGCAGGCTATCTGGGGGCCACTTGAGGTATTCGTTGATACCATCATCATCTGCACCATCACCGGCCTTACCATAGTGCTCTCCGGCCTTTGGAACAGCGGCCTCGACGGCGTTGCACTTACCATGGGCGCATTCTCCAAGATGCTTCCCGGAAACTTCGGACAGTATATCGTTCTCGCAGCCTCCGCGCTGTTTGGATTCACCTGTCTCATCACCTACTACAACTACATGGAGAAGGGCTGGATCTATCTCTTCGGAACCAAGGGCATCATCCTTGTGAAGGTGCTCTGGGTGATCTTCATCGTCATCGGTGCATTCAGCACCCTGGGCGTGGTCTGGGACGTGGCAGATACCTGCAACGGACTCATCATCATCCCGAACCTGATCGCTCTGGTCCTCCTGGCCAACAAGGTGGTCAAGATCAAGGAAGATTACTACAAAACCGAGCTGCCCAAGTACAAGGCAGAAAAGGGCAAGTAGCTCCCAAAAGAATTAAGGAAACCCTGCGCTTTGCCGTGCAGGGTTTCTTTTGTGTGACATAATATGACTCAATGTCATACTATGTCACAAAAAAGCCCCGCTTGGATGCGGGGCGGTTTTTCTTCAGATGCTGAAGTGATGCTTTGCCGTATTATGCGAACAGCTCGGCTGCCTTGGCTGCGAATCTCTCGCCGTAGGCAAGGAAGTTGTCCTTGTAGTTCTCCAGGCCGTTGAATTCCTCTGCGTTGCCGTTTACGCCAACAGGTCCAAGGTGGATGACGGGCTTACCCTTGGAGCCACCGCCGGAGTAGCAGAGCATACCAAATACCATCTGGTTGGTGAGGATGGACTGGATAACCAGAGTTGCACCGCCGTGGGTGTACTGTTCGGTAGCAAAGGCTCCGCCAAGCTTTCCTGCAAGGCCGATCTTTCCTGCGGAAGTCAGCAGCCAGGTCCTCATGTCAGCGGTCATCAGAGCTGCATAGGTGGGGCAGCCCATGACTACGCCTGCGCATTCCTTTACGAATGCTTCGTCAACAGCGCTGATGTTGAAGCCCTTTGCCTCTACGCCAGCGACCTTGCTCATTCCTTCGATGATCCAGTCTGCGCACTTCTTGGTGTTATCAGTCTTGGAATCATAGATAACTGCTAATTTCATTAGTTTTCCTCCTGTATATCGTCAGTTATAATATGTAACTTATCTGCCCGATTATTTTATCATCCGGAAAGGCTCTGCGCAACTGCTATATTTCGCCGGAGATGCGTCCACGGGCTGGCGCCGGTTGCTGAAACATGATAAAACCCCTTTCATCAGATTTTTGTCTGACGAAAGGGGGCACTTCACAACTAATGGGTCTTCTTTCTTCTTTCAGACCTTTTGTTTACTTGAAGAGTTCGCAGGCCTTTTCAGCCATTCTCTTGCCGTATACGATAAAGTTGTCCTTGTAGTTCTCGATGCCGTTGAACTTCTCAACGTTGTTGTTGATAGCAACAGGTCCGAGGTGGATGACAGGCATACCCTTGGAGCCACCGCCGGAGTATACCAGCATGCCGGAGGTTACCTGGCTTACCTGGATGCTCTGGATGACCAGGGTGGAGCCGCCGTGGGAGAACTGCTCGGTGGAGAATGCGCCGGCAAGCTTTCCTGCAGGCTCAACGGACTTGAGGCCGCTGAAGAGGAAGTTTCTCATGTTGGGGGTCATCTGTGCGCCGTAGCTGGGGCAGCCGATGATGATGCACTTGCTGTCCTTGCCGAATGCCTCGGCTACTTCATCCATCTGCTCTGCAATGTTAAAGGCCTTTGCTTCAACGCCTTCTACGCTCATAGCGCCTTCGCATATCCACTCTGCGCACTGCTTGGTGTTGTTGCTCTTGGAATCATAAAATACTGATACTTTCATTGTTTCCTCCTTGATATTGATGGAAAATATTATCAATAACTATTGTATTGTGCCTGCAGCGGACCTGTCAATAGAAAAAGGTCTATAATGTCGCAGTGCTATGCGTTCTTATCTTTCGAAGACGATGCGTTCCCCCGGCTCGTCCTTTTCCCATACGAAGCTCTTTTCCCTGAGCAGGAAGTAGAGACATACGGCCATCAGAAGGACGCCGAAGATAAACTGGGCCAGCTCCTCGTGGCCGGGAATGGCCTGCCAGATCTGGGGCGTGAATTCCATAAGCACCGGTATGGCGATGACAAACACCAGGAACCATGCGATGTTCTTTTTTGTGATGAGCTCCTTCAGCTTCTTGTCGGGGAAGAGGAACTTCAGCACGCCGATTATGATGCCTGCTGTGAGAAGAGCCACCAGCACCCAGCTGAGCAGCCTGGATGCCAGGGGCGTCAGGACGCCCTTAAAGGCCAGATTTATGAGCTTTATAAGTATCGAACCGATTATCTGGAAGGGGAGCCCCAGTATGCTTCTTGCGGCCTTGGGGAGCTTTAGAATGAAGGCCCTGAGCTTGTTCTGCCAGGTGCGCTCCTTAAGCTCAGGCTCCTTTTGCACCGCGTCATCCATCAGCTCCGCCAGGGTGGGGGGCATGGGCGCCGCCTGCACCACGGGAACGGGCTCGGGCAGGGCGGAGCCGCTGTCCGGCATGGCTGCCACAGCTCCTGCAATGCCTGCAACTATCAGGGCCACGGCCATGGCTATGCTGCTGGCCTTGATTGCATCGGGCTCCTTTTTGTGTTTACTCATGATGTACCTCCATAATGGCAGGCAGCGGACACTTCAAAAGCCACTGCATGCCAGAATAAAAGCGTCTTACGAAATGAGTATACCACAAAATGCGGCAGGGACAGTCATTTCACACAAAAACCATAAAAACTACAGACACGGCTGCAGCTCAGCTCTCCTCAGCCTTTATTGCGGCAATATTTGACAATTTCCGCGATATGCTGTAAAATACCTGAATATAAATGCTTTTTGGGGGCTGATGCCCCGATAGTTATTGCCAAACAGTCACAACAGGAGGTGATTTTGTCCTTATGGACACTGGAAGTATTTCCGCCATTCCCCGATATTTGGGCTTCATAGCCCTGTTCATCATAGGCGGCGCCTATTTCAGCGCGGCAGAGACCGCCTTCGCGTCGGTAAACGAGATCCGCATGATCTCCGGAGCGGACGACGGCGACAAAAGGGCCGGAAAGGTCCTCTACATACTGGACAACTTTGACAAGGCTCTGACCACACTGCTAATAGGCACGAATATCATGCATATCGCGTGCTCCAGCATGGTCACGCTTATGGCATCGAAGATCTGGGGAAACAAGGCAGTTACAGCAAGTACTTTCGTCATCACTTTTATAGTGTTCATTTTTGTTGAGATGATCCCCAAGTCCTACGCCAAGGCCTGCAGCGAGGTCCTTGCCCCAAGGCTTGCAGGGTCGCTCATTTTTTTGATGAAGCTGCTCACACCCATAAGCTTTCTTTTCTCCGGCATCAGCAAACTGGTGACGAAGATTGTGGGCACCGCTCCGGAGGAGGAGCCCACCGTAAGCGAGGAGGAGCTTTTCGATATAATCGAAAACATTGATGAGGAGGACGACATAGACGAGGACGAGGCGGAGCTGGTGCAGTCGGCTCTTGAAATGACCGTTAAGCCCGCCAGGGACATACTTATCCCCTGGGATAAGGTGGTCTGCATAACGCCTGATATGGATGACGATGCCATACTCGATCTCGTTGAAAATACCATATATTCCAGGTTTCCCGTGGTCAACGCAGAAGGCCTGCCCACAGGCATACTCCAGACAAGGAAGTTCCTTAAGTCGAGGATAAGAAGGCAGTCAGGCCAGCGCTCCAGGGCATCCCTGGACAAGCTTTTCTATGCGGAGCCCCAGATGCCGGTGGATGAGCTCATGGACGACATGAGCTCCAACAGAGTCCACATGGCCCTGATAAAGGACCCCGAAGAGGGGCATATTCTTGGTATAGTCACCATGGAGGACATATTGGAGGAGCTGGTGGGTGAGATCCACGACGAGGACGAGGCCAGAGCAGCCAGAAGGGCCAAGCTGGCCCAAAAGGCTGCGGAAAAGAAAGGCCGAAAGGCCGCCGATGCCGGAAAAAAGGCCAAGGCCGCAGCTTCCTCAGGCACTGAGGGAGGTGAAGAATAATGCTTCTTAACATCATCTTCATCATCCTGCTGCTTGCCCTGAGCTTTATCTTCTCCGGCGGCGAGATAGCCTTTGCCTCCGCCAGCGAGACCAGGCTTAAGCTGGCCGCCGAGGAGGGCGGAAGGACTGCAAAGCTGAGCTACGAGATCTTCCGCCGCTACGATGACGCTCTGATCTCGGTGCTCATAGGAAACGATCTTGTGAATA
>JAEEPD010000123.1 GCA_016284575.1 Bacillota bacterium
AGTCGGTCCAGTAGCTCAGTAACTATACAGAAATTCTGGAGATGGTCCTGCGCGTTCAGGACCGTCCTTTTTAGTGTCTGACAGGCGGAGTGTAACCGGCTGCTTTTTTCTTTTTTGTTGCCAAAAAACAGTGACTGCATTATAATGATAGAAACGTTCTTACAGTGCAGCGGGGACTTGGCATGGCAGAAACGGATGAGACAATCTACTACCGCTTTCTGAGCGCAGGGGACAGCAGAGATCTCTCCGCTCTTTTAGAGCGACATAAAGAGTCCCTGACTCTGTTCATCTATTCCATCATTCATGACCTTGGGGACGCAGAGGAGCTGATGCTCGATTCCTTTGCGGTGGTGGCAGGGGGCAGGAACCCCTTTGCGGCACAGAGCAGCTTCAGGACCTGGCTCTTTTCCATAGGCAAAAGGCTGGCTCTGCAGCAGCTGCGAAAGAAAAAGCTTCCGGCAGAGCTCATCGATGAGACCCTTGCAGACAACAGGACTCCGGACCTTCAGATACTGCAGGATGAAAGAAAAAGAGTCCTCTATGATGCCCTGGGCAGCCTCAGCCCCGACTACCGTCAGGTGCTGATACTGCTGTATTTTGAGGACATGAGCTACGAGGAAGCCGGCAGGGTAATGCGAAAGACCCGTCGCCAGATGTACAATCTGGCGGAGCGCGGTAAAAAGGCTCTTAAAGAAAACCTGGAAAAAATGGGTTACGACAGATGAAATACATTCTTTATCAGAACTTTCTGAATATCATACACATGGTTCTGATGGTCTATATAATGATCAGGTCCTACAAACTGATCAGTAATGGCAGAAAACTGATGCTGGCCGTGTACTTTACTTTTGGCACGGTCAGTCTTTTTATGGAGGATCTGTACTGGATAGCTTACGATTTTCTGCGTCCCGAGACCCGCATGCCTGTGGCCGCCAACGAGATAGCGGAGAACGCGGCCTTTCTGCTGCTTTCCGCGGTCCTTGCCAATGTGGTGCAGGGAAGGCTGAAGGATGCGGCACACGAGCTTATCGGAACCGTACTGTTTGCCATGGCCAGCATAGGCCTTTGGATAGCCTGGTCAGGAGAGTGGATTCAGGACATAGTCGGAGGGATCGCCTTCGGGTATCTCATGTGCCGTGTCGTCTTCTCCATGAAGCTGTCCGATGCTCTAAGTGTCAATGAATGGCGCCTTCTGGGGCTGGGGGTCTTTATTGTAACGGCAGGGGAGATAATACTGTTTTATGTTCCCGAATCTGTGAAAATGATCCTGGACCTGGCCATGTACGGGCTGATGTTTATCATCGCAGTCCTTCTCGTCGCAAAAACTGCAGCGGAATTTAAGGGAAAATGCAGGACGCAAGCGCTTCTGTCCCTGTCCTTTGCGTGCTTTGTCTGGTCTCTGTGCAGCATGTACATGAGCGAAAAATACTATTACATCGTCTTTTATCTCGTCTCCATGGTTTCCCATCCTCTTATGCTCAGGGCTCTTGAAAAGGAGGTGGAAAAGGAATGATATACGCTGAAAACATACTCATATGCATAACCATTCCGCTTATCTTTTCCCTGCCTTTTGTAAGAGGTTCTGCAAGGCGTATGATAGCCTCCGTGCTCACGGGCATGGTGGTCTGTCTTCTGGGCGCCTATATAAGCGGCTTTTTAAGCTCCGTCAGCGGAATGAGCCCGGAGGATACAGCGATCTTCATATCTCCCATAGTCGAGGAGGTAATGAAGCTGCTGCCCCTGCTTTTTGTGCTTTTCATGTTTGAGACAGAGGACAGGCATATAGTGGTCACAGCTGTTGGCATTGGCTCGGGCTTTGCCACCTTCGAAAACTGCTGCTACATCCTGACTACCGGGGCAGAACGGCTGGGCTACATCATGGTCAGAGGCTTTGCGGTGGGCGTAATGCACATCGTAAGCATGATCGCTGTTACCATAGGCCTGGTGCTGGCAAGGCGGTACAAGGCCATGTCCTTTGCCGGCCTTCTTGGGGCGCTTTCCATATCCACCTGCTTTCATGCTCTCTACAATCTGCTGGTATCTGAGCCCGGTGTTTCCTCCGTTATCGGGTACATTCTGCCGCCGCTGACGGCCATACTGCTTTATCTGCCCTATAAGAGGCTGGGCGAAGGCACAAAAATTTAATAAAAAATATATAAAACAACTGAGTAATTGATCAAATGACCGCAACAAAGTATCAGACGGTCATTTTATTTTTGATCAAAGGAGTTGATAACTAATGAAGTATGATCTGGAGGAAGCCGTAAGGGAAATCCTGAAAAGAAAGGACGCTTTCCTGATACGACGGGTGAAGAAGACGATTCGCAGTCTGTCATACGCTTCGGCAGCGATCACGGCAATGCTTGTGGCAGTCGTGGTGCGGCTCACGGACATGGGAAATGCCTGGACCGATCAGTCGGTCTACGGCGCTTTTCTGCTGTCTAAGGAGGCCGGAGGGTATGTACTGATCGGCGTCCTGGCCTTTGCGCTTGGAATAGTCTTTACTCTCCTGTGCATGCAGAGCCGAAAGCTCAAAATGCAGAAAGAGGTAGCAAATAAAAAACACGAAATGGAGGAAGGACAATGAAACCAAAACGAGTTTTAGCTGTCTTGATGGCCGCGTGTCTGATGGTGGTCGGGTTCCCGTCATTCGCGCTGGCTGCCAACGGGAACAAACCGGATCCGTCTTGGACGAAACTCCCGTACACGGAAGTCGGTCTGTTCAACATCCACACGTCCGACAACTCTGATTACTACAAGAACAATCAGGGTTCCGCCAGCTACAATGCGGTGGCTGCAGGGTATTTCCGGCAGTTCGGCGATCTCAGCAACACTCTGACCTACGACAAGAAGGAGGGCAAGAACAGGACCTATTACTGGGTATATCCCAATGACTTCAGTAAGGGTTTCAATTACACAGTTCTGGCTCATCTGATGGATCAGTACCAGCAGCTGCAGGTAGGTTATTCTGTTACCACCATCAATAATCCCCATACACACAGCTGGGGCTTTTTGGGTTGGTATTCTCAGGATGTGACCAGCTATATGGACGCATATATGTATTTTGCGAACCATAATTCCAACGACTGGTACCGCTACATTACCGATTACTCCGGCTATTCCAAGAGCGGAAAATCAAACCGCCGCGGCAACAACAAGTTCAAGGACATGCCGGACGTCATCAACGGAAACCAGACCATCTGGGCTTGGATGTCCGATTGCCCTGATCCGACAGTCATCCAGCGTACCATCTTCCTTCAGTTCATAAACCGTGACTATTACTACGACGGTGGCAGCAAGACCTGCACCCACGGCGGCTGGGTAGAAGGAAACACTGTTGTGTTTGCTGATAAGACTCAGCCTGTAGTAAAGAAGGTGGTTACCAGAAGAAAGAGCGATGGAGCCGAAACTACCAACTTCAAGGCCGGTGACACCATACAGGTGGCGCTGCAGTTCTCGGAGCCCGTCCGCTTTGCCAATGACAGTGCCAGCGGCATGGGCAATGTTTACATAGGCCTTAAGGTGGCAGACAGCACCAATTATCTCTATGCCAATCTGACAAGTCTTACGAGCAACGGCAGGCCCTGGCCTGACAGAGTGAACGAAGCTGTCTTTGAGTACGTAGTACCTTCCAACGAGAAAAAGCTTTATACCATCACCAATGTGGAACTGGACAAGTATCCCTCCAATATCGGCGATGCCAAGCCTCTGTGGAAGAGCACTGCAGACATTCCTCTGCGTCTTTATGGCAGAGGCGGAGTCCTTGCCGAGCAGAAAAAGCCCAATTCTCCCAATGCAAGGGACGAGGGCTTCAACGGCGCAAAGAGCTACATAGTGGATATAGCAGGAAACTCCCTGGATCCCACAGTTTCTGCTTCCACATTCTACATCGATGGCGAGAACCCCTTCGTTGCGAAGGTTGCGGTAAGCGCAAACACTAATAACAAGAGCATCAAGGAAATGCTTGGCACCAGTCAGCTGGCTGAGGATGATCCTCTGCGCAATGATCCCAGCGACCGCTATCTTGGCAAGTATGATACGTTCAGCATCACTCTTTACATGAACGAGGTGGTTCAGGCAGGCGGCAGCATCAGCGTGACTACCAACGTAAAGAAGAGCGATGGAACATATCTGACCTTCAATTCCAATACAAGCACCGACCTTTCAGTCACAAAATACACTAATGTTGGTACCGGCTACGGCAAGGGTGCATCCAAGAACTATTGCTCATTCTTTACCACGGGCAATGTGCGTGTGGAGCCTGGCATGACCATCGAAGGCAGTGAGGGCAAGATTGAGATCACTGACATTACGTATAACAACGTAAAAGATGCCTCCGGCAACTCTGCTGTGAAAAAGATGGAATTCCTCAACTTCGACAAGGGCTTCTATCTGGATACAGAGGCACCAAGTGTTGAAATGACAGCAGCTGTACAGCCCGGCGGTGCAAATCAGAGATTCTATATCCCATTCAAGGTGACTGATCCTCTTCCCGGCGGAGCCAGCTCCGGAGCACAGGGCTCCGGTGTTCAGGGCCTGCCGGCATGGGTCATGATCTACAGCTCCGGATCCACTTCCCAATTTGATTACGCTGTAACCGGCAAGACCACCGAACCCGAAACCTGGACCACAGGAGGAGCTTTCGGAAAGAACATCAAGTTCGATCAGAACGGAGATCAGCAGTACCTGCATATAAGACCCGTGGCAGGGCAGGAGTACAGCCTGTTCAACAGCGGAGTAGTTATTTTCGACATTCAGGACTATGCGGGCAACAGCTATGACCGCAGGGTGAACCTCTCCGGCGCAGTGCTGGATACAGTGGCTCCCGGAGTCTACAGCTTCAGCAGCACCAGCAGCTACGACAATACTGCTGAGCAGGGGACTTATACCGCCGTCATCCACGCTTATGACGCAGGCGGACTTGCTTCCGTAGAATATCAGTGGACAGACGCGAACGCAGCCCTGACCGCTGACAGCTCAGGCTGGCAGGCGGCCGAAGGTACCCTGCAGGATGGTCAGACAACAGCTGACCTGCACGCATCCGTCACTATCGCAAAGGGAGAAGACTTCTCCAAATACCTCTGGGCTAAGGTAACCGACGCAGGCGGAAATATTACTGTGGAAGAACTCCGCCAGTGCAGCTACAGCCTTAAACAGATACACTATGACCTCAAATACACGACACAGACCCAGTTCAATCCGCACATGGCGGTAATGGATCTGGAGAACGGTGGCAATCTGGTATTCGATGCGTACTATAACGGCGTCCATTACATTAGGACTGTCGACTATGACACCTGGCGCAGCAACGGCGGCGCAAACAACGGACAGATCTTCCGCGGCGGCAATGATACGAAATGGTATGAAGCCACCAAGGATACCTCTAACGGTGTAGTATTTAAAGATCTTATACAGAAAAACAGTCCGCTTGAATATATCGGCGGCGATCTCCCCATCACAGTCTATTCCGGCAATGACGCGGCCATAACTATTGGCACCACTGAGGTTGCCATCAACAGCAGCGCCGCGTCCGAGAACATTACTCTGCGGATAGCTTCCTCAGACTGGCGTCATATCGAGGATGCCTTTACCAAGACCTGGAAGACATGTCTCAGCATAGATCCGGCGGCCTTTGTTAAGCATCCCAGCATGCTCTGGACCTTTGATGACGGCTACTACCTTGCAAGCACACTGGAAGGCATGCAGCTCCAGATCGACATCGGAGAGGACAAAAACGGCTGGGACTATGCAGACGTAGACTGGGAGAATTCCTATCTGGCACTGGATGGCCAGGATCTGGATCATAAGATCTGCGGCATAGGAAGCGGTCCCGTACAGACCATAACTCTTCCGGCATCCGATCTTTATACCTCCGGCATGCATAATCTGAGTCTGGTCCTTAAGCGAAATTCATCAGCCCTTCAAAACTCCTCCACATATTATTTCGGCTGGATGGAGGACTCCATTTACATCGACGCCACAGAGCCCGGAGATCTGGAGCTTGGCGTGATGATCAAAAACAGCACTCGGGACGCCTGGGGTTACGGATATATCAATCAGAATGGCTTCGGCGAGCCCGGATCTTACGATGAGATCCCATACGATCCCGACCAGGTCATCTACATCCCGACGGAAGGCTACAGAGTGGCGCTGTCCGTGGAAGCCAAGGATGTGAGCGGAGCCGCCATCAATTATGAGAACAGCAGCGGCAGCGGCGCAGGAGTCTACGCAGGCGCAATGGATATAATAGCCTGGAACACTGCAGATCCCACCAACAAGGTCAATCTCAGAAGAGAACACTTCACAAAAAATGAAAATGGAGATGTGGTCCTGGATCAGAAATGGAACAGCTCTTCGCTCAACGGCAAGCGCACTCTGCTCTTCAGTGACACCACCACCGGCGGATACGCCGGATATCCCATCGGAACTCTTGGCCTTACCTATAATCAGGATAACCTGATCGCAATTCAGGCAGTATACGCCAACGGCAAGGCCGGTCCTGTTAAGTTCCTGACCATACATCCTGTGGCCCTGGATATATCAGGTACAGTCAAGACATCCCCGGAGATCGACGAAAGCGTTTACGGACCCTTCAGCCAGTACGGGACCACCGGTCTGCTGACCACGAATGCGGGCACCGCAAAGGTCGTATTCACACCCTCAGGTGTGATCGATCCCGGTGTGACCATCTACTGCCAGCAGGGCAACAGGTACTCCGAGAACTCCGATTATGAAATGTATGAAGGTTATGCCAAAAACATAGGAGAGATGACGTTGCAGGGCGACGGCACCTATGTTTACATGGTACCCGATGCCAACGCCACCCAGTATGAAAATGACTGGATAGCCTGGATCGAAAACAATGGCGAGTATCCAGCCGGTTTCCTCGGCAACTACGCTCCCGATATGGATGAAAGCCAGGGCTTCACCTATAAAAAACAATCGACCCGTTCTAAGCCGATGGGCAGGTATATCGTGTACGCCAGAGACGGCGTGGGCAACATCCACATAATCGGCATGACTCAGAACTCCATCATAGCGGATGCTTCCAAGCCCATAGTCAGCGGAGGCTCCTTCGAGAAGGATGAGGCGGATGATGTCTACACCTACCATGCAAAATTCTATATCAAAGACGACTCCATCCTTGCATTCGCAAGAGCAAACAATGACCGCAGCCAGGACCGTCTTCTGAACTATGCTCCGGTCCTGAACATCACCTTTGATGATGCATATCTTGCAGCCATAGGAGCAGAGGGCCAGAACCTGACCCTTGACTTTGATGACTTCGACGATCATGGTATCTGGGAGGCAAAGGACGCAACCAGGCTCGGAATAACGAAGGTGGAGACCTTCTATGCTCCCAGCCAGATGGAAGGCTTCAATGTCTATGGCTTCCAGGGTTCAGACGATCTGACCATGGAGGTGGACATCGACCTCTACATCAGCCCGAAGATCACCACAGCCACACCTGTGAGCATCCAGTTGACAGCAACTGATGCCCACGGAAACAGCTCTGATCCCGTGAGCATCACCTGCGATGACGCAGTGGGCGTTACCCCTGCATCTGTACGTCAGGAGTATGCTTATGATCCGAATCAGGCCAGAGATCATTACAGTGCCATCACTGATGTAGTCACTGACTATGCTCTCAAGATGGATTTCAATATCCCGGTAAAGCCGGATGCAAGCTGGATAAACCCGAACCCCGGTGGCTACAGCACCACCTGGTACGACGGCTTCCCCATCACAAGTGACGGTACCTGGACAATAAGCTTCACTGACATTTTCGGAGACCGCTATTCACAGGAAGTAATTCTGAACGACGTATTTACGTACAATAGCTATTCGATGGGCATCAATGTGGATTTCTCCACACTGGACTACGTACCCGCAAAGGATGGTGTGATCATCAGCATCACTCCGAGTCTGGAGCCTTTCGATGAACAGATGTATTATGTCTATGGTGAAAACCCTGCAGATGCAGATGATTACGAGTACAATGCGCATGCTGAAGACTTCGCATTGTTTGCAGCAGGTGCTGAATGGGGCTTCAGGGGGATCCCGGATGATCAGTGGGTTGAACCCTATCTGGATGAAAATGGTACCACTTGGTTCAGAATCTGGGATACAGTGGATAATAAGATCGTTGAAGGCCTTGAAAAGATCAGTCTAGATGACCTTATCAAGAACTACATTAGGTTCCCCGATAGTTGGACTATTGTTCCTTACGTGAGACATACAGGATACCCGGTTGCAGGAGGAAAGATCCCCGCCAGCGCCAGTGAATGGCCGACTGATACGCCGACAGACAGCCTTACGATTCATGCTACTGAAAATGGCGATTATGCAATATTCTTCTGGGGGGATACTGAGGACTACGCTTACACGTACACTGGTCTTTCTCCTGATGCTCCAACTTCTTTCAATGACTCTTGGAATCATCAGCGTGACGCTCATGTTCTGATCATTCATCTGGACAACATCGTGACCGGCGGACCGGAGGAAAAGCTCTGGATCTACGTGGACGACCTGAAGGAACAGTTCGAGGCAGGCTCTGCCGATCAGTTTACAGGCTCCACTCAGGGCACGGTCACCGTATCCTACGAGACCAGCCGCAAGACCACACCCAACGGAGACACCTCCAAGACCTTCGTATGGTCTGACGGCTATGACGATTCCTTCAGTTTCGAATACTTCGACGAAGGAACAAACCTTACATATCACATCAACGGAAAGCTGAGCGACTACGGCATCACCCTGGAAGAGCCTGAGATTCCTTACGAGGACCACGAGGCTCCGTCCATCGACATGGTGCACATCTACACCGCAAAGGGCGGCATGTATTCCGCAGTTGAGGCCTTCTCCGGCGACGACACAGAGGCGCAGATCGAAGAGACCATCTCTTCAGCAGGCATGGCGCAGAGCTATGACTTCGTAGTCAATGCTTCCGATTACTCCAACTGGAAGGTGGTCGTAAAGAGCACCGAACCCTCTGGTCTTACCTACGACACAGCTGAAAGCGACGTGATCGACGGTGTAACAGTAAACGGAAACAACGTATTCCTTACTCCTCCGGAGTCCGGGACAATAGGTGATTTCTATATCGCTGTCGTTGACAGCGCATCCGCTGATACCGCTTCAACGACCGATAACTTCAGCTATGTGAAGATCCCCGGAGGACAGTACAGGTTCGATACCACCGCTCCTGTTATCACTACCAAGGAGGTACAGCTGTCGCTGTACGAAAAGATAGTACTCATAAAGGTGGAGGATCTGGATGATGCAGGCAATCCCACCGCAAACCTCAGCGTAATGGGTGATGGCGTTACCCAGAATACGAATCCAAACTATGCTGAATATCAGTATTTAGTCAGATTCACGGAGAATGACACCAATGTGGTAGTTACTGCCTTTGACGAGGCCAAGAACTCCGCCACAGTAACCATTTCCGTAACAGGCATCGATGTGACGGCTCCCACTGTGACAATCACCTGGGCTCCCAGCTTCAGGGATGTCAACACAGGAAAGTTCGATTACTCGAACCCCACCACAGGTCCTGTAAATACCGACGTGGTAGCCATCATCACCAGCGATAAGGATATCATGAGTGCAACCGTGGGCTACAAGGATGATCCCGCAAATCCTAACACCGTATACACCAAGATTATAAGCCCCGGCAACCCAATTGCAGAGTACAGATGGGGCACCGTGGAGTACGATGTCAGGAAGATCAAGGTCCACTTCAATATGTCCGACGATCCCGACATGCCGTACGATGGCATCACCCTCAACCTCAGCGTGGCGGCTCCCAACGGAAGGACCGTGGATACGCCCATCAAGCTGAGCACAGGCGTAATAGACAAGGTCGCACCGACTATAGTTAACGGTGTCTTCCCCAACAAAAGACCGGGGTACAGCGTTCCTTACGAGATCGAATACTATATGGCTGATATCACCGAAGATGTCTATTGTATGAACGCCGGAAACATCGGTGAGATCTATAACTACCAGAACCCCCTGATACTTGTCCTCAAGGATACTGCTCCTCAGACCCTCAGGTTTGCGGACAAGGCAGGAAACATCACCACTTATACCACTACCCTGGATCCCGGAACGGTCATCGACAGCGTAACACCCGTGATGGATGTGGCCTTCACCGACGCTTCGGCCTCCACCAATCAGCCGGTGGTGCTGAATGTGACTGTCAGTGAAGACGCGACTCTGGAATGCGATGATACTACCAACGTGGTGCCCGGAACCCTGACTCAGACCGCAGATCCCGAGGGCAACCCCATCTGGACCGGAACCGTACAGGTAAAGGCTAACGGAACCTTCAGGCTCTATGCATATGATCAGGCCGGAAACTACACCAGCGTGGTATTCACCATCAACAACATCGACCAGACACTGCCTCTCATCAGCTTCGATGTATCCACCGTAAGCCTCAGGCAGGAATCCGATCCCGCAGAACTTACCGCTCTGCTGGATGCTGGAGTCAATGCATGGGACAACGTGGCAGTTGCTGAAGGAAGCATCAGCTACGATGCGACCGGAGTCAATCTGGACCAGCCCGGCATCTACGCCGTAGCCTACACAGTGCTAGACACTGCAGGCAACGAAGGCCAGGCAACCAGATATGTGAAGGTCATCGATAAGCACATGCCCGTCATAACCATCGACGGCGCACTTACCGAACTCAACGGTACAACAAGCATCAGACCGGGAACCCACAGGATCTCAGTCTCCGGCCTAAGAGAAAATGGTGAGCCCTATAAGCTCCAGATGGTGAAGGGCATCTACTCCGCAGGCCAGATGAAGAGGCTCGGACGCGGACTCAGCGTTGCTGACGACGGCAGCTTCGAGATCACAAGCCCCGGCTTCTACACCGTATACGTTACATCCCAGTCAAGGCAGACCTTCAGGACACTGCTCTACGTAGAAAAGTAAGGAGGCAACAAGAATGACACTGTCAAAACGATTATTGTCTGTACTGCTCTGCTTCGCCTTGCTCCTCCCCATGTTCCCCGTAAAGGCCTTTGCCGCAGGGGAAGAAACAGAGGACGTGTTCTCCACGGATAACGGATACATCGAAGCCATCGTATCCAAAAAGAACGGCGGCTTCCTGATCAAGACCGTTGAGGGCAATCAGCTCAGAAAATCAGACAACAACAAGAATCTGCTGTATCACAGCGGAGACTACGACACCTCGTTTGTCTCCTTCCGCGTAGGCGAAGGAGCTGCTGCCAGGGACTATATCTTCGGCGGCAAATACGAGGCTGAAGGGTCAAGTGAAGTGACAGTGACTCAGCCCACGGCCGGTGGCGACATAATCGCCACCTGGTCTGTGGCCGGGATCACCTTCATCCAGACCATCTCTCTGGCCAACGAGGAGGCCGCCGAGCACGGCATGGTCTCCATAGGTCTGGGAGCGGTCAACAACAGCGGAGTCGCAGTTCCCATCCAGGCCCGTATCCTCTACGATACCTGCCTCGGCGACAGGGACTACTCCTTCTATCAGGTTGGCGGCAACACTCTGGAATTCGAGCAGGTCATCACCAATGACAGCGACCTCAGAGCCTTCTATGCAGTGGACGACATTGCGGATCCTCAGATCTCGGCATATGTGGTATCCACTCCTGTAAAGGCAGCGGTAGGCCACTGGAACAACCTGGCTGCATCGCTCTTCGAGTTTGCGCCGGATGGCTCCCTGTTCTTCACCAATTCCGTCAACGAATACCTGACCGCAGACAGCGCCTGTGCACTGTACTACGATATGGGTACCGTTGCAGCCGGCTCCACCAACAGCATAACAAGCTATTACGGCGTATACTCCAACAAGACCGTAAGCCTGGCAAACAGGATCGCTCTCAATACAGTGGCACCCTTAAGGCTGAACCTTAACGAAGGTAAGACTGCATATGTAAGACAGAGCTCTGCAGGCATCGCGGACTTCGAGATAAGAGTAGATGCTGAAAACTACAAGAGCGGAACCTCCGAGGATCTGACGAACGTAATACTGGCTGTAAACAGCACCAGCAATATACGTCCGCTGGACGATGACGGAAATCTCCATCCCAATTACGATTACGACACTGTGGATCCCCTGACCATCAGCTATCCGATTATGGAACAGGGCTCCACCATTACCAGGACACTTTACTTCCAGGCCAGACCTCTGGTGAGCGCCAGCTTTGAGCGCATAACCATAGGTATGTACGCAGGCGATGTGACAAGAGAAAATCTGCTGGGCGAAAGAGTCATCTATCTGATGCTCCCGGGCACCGACGGAAAGCTGCCTCAGGTGCAGTTCCTCTCCATGAGCCCCACAACAATCTATTCCTCCGGCACCCGCCATCTGTATGTGGCCATCACCAACGAGGCCTTCCTGGATAACCATCTGAATGCAGGCTCCTGCAGATTCCAGGTGGTAAGCGCAGATAAGAAGACTGTACTGGATGTTCCCACAGGCAATGTGACCCTGAACGACGGTGTGGCTGATCTTGCGCTCACCAAAGATATCGAGATGTCTGTGGGCAGCTGGTTCGTACAGCTGACATGGACTGACGATGCAGTGGTAAACGACATTGTTGATGCCGCGCAGCAGAAGCAGACCGCATCGGTCCTGAACTTCAAGGTATCCGACGATCCCAAGTTCAAGAACGAGTGCTACGGCGTCCTGGCTTCTGTAAAATACGGCGCCGGCACCACTGACAATCCCTATTACTACCGCCTCGAAAGCTTCAAGGACGAGGAAGCCTTCAAAGCATTCTCCTCTCAGACGGGGGATGCAAAGAAGTGGGTCGAGATCCTTCTGGTATTCCGCGGCGAATTCACAGGCGACAAGCGTTATCCTCTGACTGATGAAAACGGCATAATAGGCTACACCTACTACACCGGCGTCAGCAAGAAGAGCGTGGATCCCACCACCAAGGAGACCAAGGTCGAAAACTGCATGACCATCAATAACTGCGTAGACTTCGAGGGCGGCACCATGTCCATCTACTACGAGGACTACAAGAGCGGTTATGTAAAGGCCTTTAAATCTCCCATACTCTGCGAGTTCGACGGCGATCTGTACGCCAGCGATTCCAGAAACTCCATCTGGACCGGCCAGGCCATTCTGACCAAGCTGGAGCAGGGCCAGGATTACTCCCTGATCCAGTACGACCAGGACGGCAAGAGAAAGGATTCCGATTCCGATCCCATTACCCTGGTATGGCCCAATATCTGGAGCTATGCTCAGACTATCGCAGGCTGTGCCTTCAAGCTGGCCTACGGTCAATTCGGCGTAATGAGCAACAAGGACGGAGAGCTCGGCCGTACAATAGCCTTCTCCGCATCTCTTTCCCTGAGCTTCATGAAGGGACCCGAGGACGCGGACGAGAGGGAAGACGCCACCAAGAGCTACTTCGGAAGAATGAAGGAGCTGTGGACCGACTGGAGACCCGGCAAGACTTCTCTCTATCAGTACGCTTATCACGGCGCCAGATTTGAAAAGCTTACCGCTATCAACATGAACGACGAAGACCACAGCGGAGACAAGGACAAGGGCGTCCAGGCATCCGTAATGGTGCAGGATATCCTGTTCGGCTGCGGCCAGGGACTTGTGGGTCTGAACTTCAGCGTGGACATTACGGTCAAGAACATGATCGACTCCCTGCCGAAGCTTCAGGGTAAGCTCTCCATCAATACCATCAATAACTGGTCCTTCGGACTGGCAGGCTCCTGCAAGCTTATCAACAACATGAAGGTTGAGGCTAAGCTTGGATTCAAGAGCTATAACGATATCCCCATCCCCGATGAGATGTACTTCTACATCGGCGGCTTCAAGCCCGGTCTCAACATCGACGGCGCTGCCGTTGTATGGCTGACGGGCGGCGGCGGCGGATTCTCCAACCTGTACGACACCATATTCTGTACAAGCGGACTCCCGCCACTGAAACTGATTCTCACAGCGAGCTTCAGCATAGTCCAGATACTGGACGGTACAGCGAAGCTCACGATCAGCCTCTCCGGCCTTGATCTGACAGCAAGCGAACTAAAGATAGCAGGCGAGATCGAGGTCATCAAGAAGATACAGCTGGGCTTCTACTGGTATCCCGACCTGAAGCTGCAGGCGGCTATCTATGTAAGCATGTTCGAGAAGTGCATCGAAGGACAGGGCTACATAATCCTGATCGGCAAGGAGTACAAGGACTGGTTCTTCGAGATGTTCGTAAGAGCAGCTCTGAAGATCCCCGATTCCGTACCTGTAGTAGGCGGAATGGCCCTGCTGGCTATCGACCTGGGCATCAGCACAAAGAAGATCTGGGGTGCCTTCGAGGCCCTGGGCATAGGTGTCGGCGTGACGTACTACTGGGGCGAGAGCGGGGTAGACTTCGGTACAGCCAAGAACAAGGCTAAGCCCACTTACCCGAACCTGCTGCTGGAGGCTTACACAGGCGAGCCTGCGGACTTCCCGATCGCATACGACGAGGAGACCGGAAAGACTCTCTACGCACACTTCGGTACCAACTTCGAAGCGCCCAGACCCGCGCAGATCATCGGAGACGGAGATCTTGTCCTGATGGATCTTGCAGGCGTATGGTCCAACGGCACAAAGACAAGCCACAAGTTCAACCTCGGCGCTTACGCGGCTAACACCAATGAAGCTACCGCGGTACAGCTGACCTACAAGGCAGCAAGCCTTGCAGAGGCCAAGAGCCTGGCTCAGAGCTTCACCGTTACCGACGCTGAGAACGGCGGAAACGGCTTCGGCATTGAGTTCTACGAGAGAAACACCAATGATCCCAACGACGAGGGCAACCGCACAACTGCCAATGCCAACGTAAGCTGGAACGAAGAGAGCGGAACAGCAACCTTCGCATTCACCGTAACAAAGAACGAACAGTTCAACAAGAACTGGTACATCAACACCGGCAGCACTCAGTGCGACGTGGTACTCTACAACGTACTGCCTCTGCCCGAGATGACCAGCGTATCCGCTGCAGGTGCCATCAATGCAGGCAGCAATGCCACCTTCAACTGGGAAGGCACCGGCCTGAATGAGCTTGATACCATCAGCTTCTTCCTGGCAGAGACCACTGATCCGGAAAACGATCCCGGCTACTCCGTAGGAACCATCACCAGCGGCGCTGCCATAGCTGCAGGAACCGCACAGATCGAGATCCCCGCAGAGATGCCCTCAGGCGATTACTACATCAGAGCGGTCTACAGCAAGGATGAGCAGCTGAATGCAGTCAAGTACAGCACCGGCAGATACACTGTGACTAACAGTAATATGCCTGCGGCAGTCGGAACACCGACCGTCACCCTGGCAGGCGACCTGAAGTACAGCGTCAGCATTCCCGCCACCACCGATCCCAACACCACGGGCTACAGGGTGAGCGTACTGAATGCCGACGGCACGGAATCCGATGTTGCAAATCTGACCTACGATAAGGCAGATACAGGCGCCACCTCCTTCGAGATCGGCGGCCGCTATCTGGCTCCCGTAAAGCAGAACGCAGAGGATCCCACAGCCGCAGCCATCGGCACCACCATGGCAGGACTTGAGGCTGACAAGAGCTATATCATCAGCGTCACTCCCTACAAGACCCTGGATGTGGACGGCAACGGCGAACCCGATACTGTGGTCTACGGCAACGAGTGGCAGAGCGCAGCCATGCTGCTGCCTGCAGCTGTAACTCCCACGGCGGAGATCACCGCAGACGGCAAGACGCTGGTACCCGTTGTGAGCAACGAGAACAGCACTGCCAAGCCGCCGGTATTCACGGTTAACGCTCTTGACATGGCGGCCACATTCTCCGAGGCAGTTACTGGCACCTGGGCTCTGGATGACAGCAGCACCTGGGAGCAGAGCTCCACAGCGGCAGCCATATCCGGAAGCTTCACTGATGCGTCAAGCGCATCCTTCAGCATCCCCAGCATCACCGAGGGAGAGCACATCCTGAACGTGACTGGACGCGCGGCTGACGGAGACTACTTCTCCTACAGCTACCCGTTCACTGTGGACACCACCGCACCGAGACCCATACTCAGCAGCCCGCTGAACGGCAGTCCCTTCAACAATGACGGCACTGTGACCCTGGCAGGCGTTACCGACGCAGATGCTTCCATCTACGTAAGCATCGACGGCGCAGCTGAGGCTAAGCTGGATGTAACTCCGGACATTGACGGCCTGTTCACCAAGGACCTGCCGATCAGTGATCCCGACGGCGCATCCCTCCACAGTCTGAAGCTCTACGCAGTGGATCCCAACGGCAACCGCACCGAGACCATGGAGCTCGGCGTACAGAACCCGAAGCTGGGCGCTCTGAAGGACATCGTGCTGATGGCCAACAACGAGGTTCCCGCAGAGGGCACCCTCAACACCAATGTGGGCGCCACCGATGTACCTCTTAAGGTAATGGGTATCAACAACAACAACGAGAGTTTCGCGCTGGATCCCTCGCTGGTATTCTGGAACACTCAGGCCGCCGAAGGCAGCATCTCTGTGGACGGCAACGGCATGATGGATTACACACCCTACACCAAGGGCTTCGTAGAAGCTAAGGTGGAGGTGTCCTCCGGAGCCTACAGGACCGCTTCTCTGGCCCTCAACTCCGAGATCCCAAGCAATGTGGTATCCGTATCCGCGACAGTGGGCGGCAGCATCACAGGCGGCGGCGAGTATAACGAAGGCGATGATGTCGCAGTTGAAGCAACAGCAGCCGATGGCTACAGCTTCGATCTGTGGGTGGCCTCCGGTATCTCCGGTCTGGATCTCAAGAAGCCTGCACTCAGCTTCAAGATGCCCGGCAACGGCGTAAGCCTCACCGCAAGGTTCGTATCCGACAACATGTACGCGGACTTCACAGGAGATGACAAGATCAACATCCTGGATCTGATCAGACTGAAGAAGTTCCTGCTCGGCGAAAACGTCAGCATGAACAACAAGTCCGGAGATCTCAACGCCGATGGCAGCACCGACGGTCTGGATCTTATCCGCCTGATGAAGTACCTGCTGGGCGAAGCAGTTGAACTCCACTAACAGAGAAAAACTCTGTTCAGAAAGGAGGACAGCTGATGAAAAGACTTAAAAAAATACTGGCTCTCACTCTGAGCATGATGCTTATCCTCGCATCTCTTCCCTCCGCAGCCTTTGCGGAGGGGGAGATGCCGAAGATCAGCCTTTCAAAGGAGAGCGCAAAGCCCGGCGAGAGCGTGAACGTGACAGTTGATCTTTCCGACAATCCGGGGCTTATGGTGATGATCTTCAGCGTAAGCTACGACAAGGGAAAGCTGTCGCTTTCAGGTGTATCTGCCGGCGGTCTCAGCGGCTGGGATGTGAGCGGAGACAATCTTCTCTGGCTCGGCAGCGGAGACAGCGATTTTAACGGCACCATATTCACTCTTAATTTCAAGGTGGACGATGCAGCTCAGGCAGGGGAGGTCCCTGTGA
>JAEEPD010000124.1 GCA_016284575.1 Bacillota bacterium
TGCCACGCGCAGCACGTGCACATTGGTAAAGAAGAAGTCCATGACCGCCATCATGGCCTCGGTGGTGTAATACTGGTGCCACCAGGGACGTCCTATGCAGTAGCCTACCTCCACCTGTCCCACGGGCTCGCTGACCCTTACGCCCGCAATGCTTCCTATGGGTTCGCCTGTCTCCTTAAGGCAGATAGCCCACTGGTAATAATCCGGGGACTTGTAATTCTCCACCCACTGCTCAAGGAGCTTCCTTGTGGTCTCCACACTGTCGTGAGTCTGCCAGGAAAGATACCTGGTGACCTCGGGATCCGAAGCCCAGTTCTTATACATGGCCTCCGCATCCTCCACCGTAAAGCGGCGCAGAATGAGCCGCGGTGTCTCTATCCTTCTCGTTCCTTTATGATCCATCATATCAAGCTACCTCCGTTCGATATTTACAGCGGGTTGTCAGAATGGGTGCCGAAGCCCTCGCCCAACACCTCTGTGGCGTCACACAGTATGAAAAACGCGTTGTCGTCAACTTCCTTAATGAGCTTTTTCACCGCCAGCATCTCCCTCTTGCGCACTGCGCAGAGCAGCACAGGACGGCTGGTGCCGGTATAGGCGCCCTCAGCCTCGATCTTAGTCACGCCCATGTTCATCTTAAGCAGCCGGTCGGCTATCTCGTCGTTTTTGCTGCTGATTATATATGTGAGCTTTGCGGTGTTCTTGCCGTAGACCACCAGGTCCACCACAGAATAGCTTATGAAAAGTGAAACACCGCTGTACATGGCAAGATCCAGCCCCCTGAACACCGAGGAGTGGATGAGTATTACCACGATATCTATGATAAGCCCCAGATTTCCTATGGAAAGGCCTCCGATATACGGTCTTATGAGCACTGCCAGAAGGTCAGTCCCGCCGCTGGAGGTGCCTTCTCTCAGCACCATTCCCAGGCCCAGCCCCAGGGTGACACCGCCGTAGACGCTGCCAAGAATAAGGTCCAGGGGCTTGAAGCTGTAGATCATGGCCCAGAGGTCAAAGCTCAGCGATACCACTATCATGGTATAGAGGGACTTGACCAGAAATCTTGCCCCCAGCTTTCGCCAGGCTATGATGAAAAGCGGAGCGTTCAGCAGTATGCTGAATATGCCTATGCTTATCGACGGTACAAAGTGGTTCAGTATCTGGGCTATGCCCGAAAAGCCGCCAAGGCTCAGCATTATGGGGTGATAAAAGCAGTTGAAGCTGAAGCCCATCAGCAGGCAGCCCAAGGTGACTATCAAATACGATCTTATCTTTTCCGCAGTGTCTTTATTCATGAGTAAAAGAAATGCGCTCCCTTCCTGATAAAACTAAAACAGTATATCACAAAAGAAGCGCATATTCCATATTTATAGCAGTAATACTGCCGGGCTTATTTACCGCTGCCTTAGCTACGGTAAGTAAACGAAACTGTCCTTGAATACCGGATCCGCAGCCCAGTCGTAGGCATCGGACGCCACCAGAGTAAATTCCACGCTTTCGTAGTCCGTAATATAGCCATCCTTGAAGCTCTCCGAATCGAAGCTGAGGCCGAAGATGCCCTTGGTCCCTGCGGGAAGAGTTTCTCCGAAATATGTGGAGGTATCCACGCCGTTTACCTTCACGTCCTCCCAGCTGAGAGACAGGGCTTTGTCAGTTCTGTTCTCTGCGTAGACCAGCAGAGCACCCGCCATATCACCCCAGCCATTGTCGTCCTCACCGATGACCATGAATAAAACGTCGTCATTGTCCACTGCCACCTTTTCGCCGGGCATCGAGGGACGGGCCGGTTCCTGGATCTGGGCTTCGGAAAGGCCTGTGGGATAGACGGTGATGACATCCTGCACTATGGGTTCATCATCGCTGAGCCAGTCAGTATTGATGATCCTGATACCAAGGTCCATCCTGTCGGGGTCCTCGATACCGGGAAGCTCCATGCTGCTGCGCCAGATAGTGAGCTGCGATGTTTCCTCCTTTCCGGCCTCAAGTGTATCGCCGAAGAGTCCGCCGGTGACCCAGCCGTTTATGACCACGCTTTCCACCTCGAAGTAAAGCTCCTTGTCGGCAGTTTTGTTCCTGCAGAGTATATCGAAGCTGCAGTCGCCCCACTCGTCCATGTGTCCCCCGGTCATGATCATAGCAGCCTCTTCATTTTCGAAGATCACCAGATCGCTGACAGGAAAATCCTTGGGCTCGTAGCTGTTTCCAAGATCCCAGTCGCCTTCGTTAAAAAGGTCTCCCAGGTCGTCCATCCCGGCCTCCATATTGCCGGTGAGGACCTTCAAAGCCCCTTCGGGGAATTCGTTTATCTTCCATGCGCCGTCCGTTTTCGTCAGATCGAAGACCACGTTCTCGGTCCCGTCCAGACGGTCGACACCTGCGATCTTGTCATCGATTATGGACGCGAAGGCAGCCTCATCAGGCTCCTCGCCGCCGAAGAGCATCCCCATCATCTGGGTGAAATACTCGGTGTAGATCTCCTTTATGACGGGTGATACGTCCTTGTAATCCAGCTTTGTGGTTACTGTTGCTGTATCGCCGCTGACCGATGAGGATACGATATTGTAGCTCATGTCAGCTGCATTGGTCTTGATGAAATCCACCAGGCCGGTCTCGTCCTCGCTCAGGTCCGTATCTTCCCCGAACAGGCCCTCCTGATCGATGGTCCCTGCCACCATGGACTGGATAGCATCCAGGTCGAAGCTCTTCATGGCTTCGCAGAGCTCCTTTACGGCATCCTCGGGCTTGGGACCTCCGCAGGCGGCAAGCCCAAGAACAAGGGCCAGCGCCAGCAGTATCGCTGTGGTTTTTTTCATTTTAATGTCTCCTTTTGAATATTCAAAGCCTTGCAGGGGGCCAAGCAGAGCTTTTCCTAAAGTCCAAGGCCTTCGCAGAGCTTGGCTACGAAGTCCTGAACATTTGTGACTATGCCTCTGGCAGA
>JAEEPD010000017.1 GCA_016284575.1 Bacillota bacterium
CCCAGCGCCTTCAGACCGTCGACTTCCTTCTGCACGATGGCCTTGGGAAGACGGAATTCGGGGATGCCGTATACCAGTACGCCGCCTGCCAGGTGCAGTGCTTCGAATACGGTAACGTCGTAGCCCTTCTTGGCCAAATCTCCTGCGCAGGTGAGGCCGGAGGGGCCGGAGCCGATGACTGCCACCTTGTGGCCGTTGCTCTGGGGCTTAACAGGAGCTTCTGTGGCATGTGCATTGTGCCAGTCAGCAACGAATCTTTCCAGACGGCCGATGCCCACGGGCTCGCCCTTGATGCCTCTTACGCACTTGCCCTCGCACTGGGATTCCTGGGGGCATACTCTGCCGCATACAGCGGGAAGAGAGGAGTCTTCATTGATGACCTGATAGGCGCCTTCATAGTCCTTTTCGGTGATCTTCTTGATGAAATCGGGGATCTTGATGTTTACAGGGCAGCCGGAAACGCAGGGTCTGTTCTTGCAGTTGAGGCATCTTGCTGCCTCATCCAGTGCCATCTCCTCGGTGTAGCCCAGAGCTACCTCGCTGTAGTTATGAGCGCGGACCTTGGGATCCTGAGAGGGCATGGGGTTCTTCTTTAATGACATATTAGGCATTTACTTTACCTCCTGTTTGAAGAGATTGCATGCTTCGTCGTATGCGTGTCTCTCCCATTCACCATACATTCTGCCTCTTTCCATAGCTTCATCGTAATCGATCTCCCAGGCGTCGAAGTCGGGACCGTCAACGCAGGCGAACTTGGTCTCGCCGCCGACGGTGACTCTGCAGCCGCCGCACATTCCGGTGCCGTCGATCATGATGGGAGCCATGCTGGCAACAGTCTTGACGCCGTATTCCTTGGTGAGCTTTGCAACGAACTTCATCATGATCATCGGTCCGATGGTGATGACTTCGTCGTACTTATTGCCTGCATCAAGCAGCTGCTGAAGACCTACGGTAACCACGCCCTTCTGGCCGTAGGAACCGTCGTCGGTCATGATCACCAGCTCGTCGCTGCATTCGCCGAATTCCTTCTCCAGAATGATGATGTCCTTGTTTCTGAAGCCTACTACGGTGTGCACGATGGTGCCCTGGTCGTGAAGAGCCTTGGCGATGGGGTAAGCAATGGCGTTTCCTACGCCGCCGCCTACTACGCAGACCTTCTTGAGACCTTCCATCTCGGTGGGCTTGCCCAGAGGACCTACGAAGTTCTCAAAGTAATCTCCCTCCTTGAGCATGGACATCTTCTTGGTGGTGGCTCCGATGGTCTGGACGATGATGGTTACAGTTCCCTTTTCGCGGTCATAGCCTGCGATAGTGAAGGGGACTCTTTCGCCGTCATTGGCCAGGGTCAGGATGATGAACTGACCGGGCTGAGCCTTGCGCGCGATAAAAGGAGCTTCAACCTCGTAGAGATTTACTGCTGAGTTGAGCTCCTCTTTTCTGACTATCTTATACATTTCTACCTCCTGAAAAAATCCTGAGATTTTCTAAGTGATTTTAACCAATATATTTTACAATGCCGCGAAAAAAAAGGAAAGACCCTAAATATATTTAATGATACTTATTTAACAATTTTATAGATATTTTATATAAACTAATAGTTCGGCAACTCCGTCGTTTCGAAAAGCCTTCCTGTTGCTAAGAGGCTCCTGAGCAGTGTATAATCGGACATGGAAACTGACGCTTATTATTAACATGGAGGAAAAACAATATGATCCACGCAATAGACATGCACTGCGATACCATTATGAAGGGCATCTTCTCCGAAATGATGGGTGAAGGTCCCGCAGACCTTATGAAAATGCCCGGAATGGTGGACTTTGAGAGACTGATCCGCGGCAACGCCATGGCCCAGTTCTTCGCCGTGTTCCTTCCTTCCCCCGAGGGCTGGAAGAGAAGGGGCCTGGAGATGGATGACTGGACCTATATCGAGAAGGGTACCGAGATCTTCAACAGAAGTGTCGCAGCTCACAGCGATATCGTGGCTCCCGCAAGAAACGCAGACGATATACGCAGAAACTGGCTGAACGGCAAGCTCTCAGCAGTGCTCACCATGGAGGACGGAAGGGCTGTGGAGGGAAAGCTGGAGAACCTTAAGAAGCTCTATGACGACGGCTACAGAGCTCTGTCGATCATCTGGAACAACGAAAACTGCTTTGCCTATCCCAATGCCTGGGAGGAGGCCGATATGATGAAGGGACTCAAGCCCTTTGGCAAGGAGGCGGTCCAGTACATGCAGGAGCTGGGCATCCTGGTGGATACCTCCCATCTGAATTTCGGCGGCTTTGACGATCTCTGCGACATACTGACCAAGCCCTTCGTGGCCACCCATTCCAATGCCATGGCTCTGTCTCCGCATAAGAGGAACCTGGACGATTCCAGGCTTAAGAAGCTGGCGGCAAAGGGCGGCTGCACCGGCCTCAATTTCGGACCCGAGTTCCTGAACGAGGATACCTACGGCCCGGACAAGACCACTGCCGATAAGAACAGCACTGCCGCAAGACTGGCTCAGCATGCCCGCCACATAGCCAACGTGGCAGGTGTTGACACCGTAGCCATCGGCACCGATTTCGACGGGATCGGCGGAAATCTTGAGATTCCCAGCTGCGACAAGATGTATATCCTCGAGGCTGCTCTTAAAAAAGAAGGCTTTACCGAGGCTGAGATCGACAAGATCGGCTACAGGAACGTGCTCAGAGTAATGGATGAGGCTGTAAAGTAGGACGCTGGAATGCCGCTGAATAAAGAAGATTATCAGGAGCCCAACTGTCCCTTTAATACGGAGCAGTGGCAGAAGGAGGCTCCGGTGCGCCAGATACCCGTGGAGCGGGCAGTGGACAGAGTGAACGAGGACCTGTCCAGGAACGACTATGCAGGGGCTGAACGCACCCTGAAATACTGGATGGAAGAAGCCCGGCTGGGCAGGGACCGCAAGGGCGAGTTTTCCCTGCACAATGAGCTGATGGGGCTTTACAGAAAGCTGGGCAGAAGGGATGAGGCTCTTGAGCATGCCGCTGCAGCTCTGGCTCTGGTGGACGAGCTGGAGTACGGAGATACCGTGTCCGGAGGCACAGCTTATGTTAACGCTGCCACGGTATACAAGGCCTTTGGCATGCCCCAGGAGGCTCTCAGCGCCTTTCTGAGAGCCGAAAGCATATACGGCAGCATATTTATCCACGGGGACGGAATAACGCCTGATATACGCCTTGGGGGGCTTTACAACAACAAGGGTCTTGCCCTGCAGGACCTGGGAAGGTACCAGGAAGCCAGGGAGTGCTACGAAAAGGCCATGGAGATCATGGCTATGATCCCCGGAAGCGAGCCTGAGCTTGCCATAAGCTGCCTCAATCTGGCGGACACTGCGACCGCCCAGTACGGCAGCGTGGTAGGCCGGCCTTTAGTGATGGCTGAGCTGGACAGGGCCTGGGGCTATCTGAATGCCGAAGGCCAGGTCCAGGACGGAAACTACGCCTTCGTGTGCGAAAAATGTGCTCCCATATTCGGCTTCTACGGTCAGCAGGACAGAAAAGACGAGCTGGAGAATAGAGCCGCGAAGATATATGGACAGCGGTGATCGGAGCGGGGAGAGATATGACAAAAAGAACAGCCCCCATTGCGATATGAAGGGGCTTGAGATCTCAAAACTGTATTTTGAGGCCTACGGAAGGGCCATGCTGGAGGGGTTTAAGGATCTTGAACCCTTTATTGCCGTTGGCCTTATAGGCTCCGGCTCCGAGTGCCTTGGCTATGACGATGATGTGTCAAAGGACCACGATTTTGAACCGGGCTTTTGCATCTTCATACCCGGCGAGGATATTGTGAGCCGCAGGGACGAATTTCTTCTTCAGCGGGCCTATGACAAGCTTCCGAAGGAGTTTATGGGCTGCTCCAGGAGCATAATGGCTCCCGCGGGGGGAAAAAGGCACGGGGTCCTTCGAATCGATGAATTTTTTGAAAGGCGAACAGGGGTGGAGCGCTTTACTTTTGGAGATGGTTCCAAGGGTGCAGGCCAAGGCTTGGCAGCTGCCCAGCCCCTGAATCCCCTGAGCAACGAGCAGTGGCTGAATCTTCCTGAGGAATACCTGCTGGAGGCTGTTAACGGCGAAGTCTTTTATGACAACTATGGGCAGCTGAGCGCTGTCAGGGCCTATCTTTCAGCCATGCCGGAGAATGTGAGGCTGAAGAAGCTGGCAGGGGCTCTTATGATGATGTCACAGTCCGGCTGCTATAACTACCGGCGCTGTCTTTCCCACGGCGAGAGGGGAGCCGCCCAGCTGGCGGTGAACGAATTCGTTGAAAGAGCGGTGCATGCGGTTTATCTTCTCAACCGCAGCTACATGCCTTACTATAAGTGGTGGCTTCGCGGAATGAGGGAGCTGCCGGTCCTGGGCAGCCTTTCGGATACGCTGGAGGCTATGCTTCTGGATCCCTTAGGTCCCATGGAATTCCGCATAGAATCGGTCATTTCTGCTGTCACAAAGGAACTTGCAGCCCAGGGTCTTTCAGATGCGGAGGGCGATGAGCCTGAAAAGCACGCCCAAAGCGTCAACGAAAAGATCAGCGACATATTCCTTCGCAATGCGGACCTTCTGATAGCAGAGTAGGCTGCGCTAAGTAAAAAAAAACCTGTATCCCGCTGAGGGCGGAATACAGGTTTTTTAGTCTTTATATGCTTTTACTTTTTGGATCTGCTGCCCTTGCCCGCAAGTATTCTTGTAAGGCCTGCGGAGGCATTTATCAGATTTGTGGCGGCGCCTATGGTGCTTTTATTGCCGGCCATGGTTTTTGAAAGGTCTTTCACTGTGACTGAGAGCTTTTCCACCGCCTCGCCGGCATTTTCAGTTCCCTTTCTGGCTGTTTTAACAATTTCCTGAACATCGTCAAGCATGGTGTTGACCTTCTCCATGGTCTTGTTCAGTTCCTTGAGGGTGGGGATGAGCTTCGCGACGGAAACTATCAGATATATGATGAGGATGGTGCCTGCAATGCAGAGGATGGCTCTTAGCAGATCCATAAGGCTGATTGTAAATTCCATGTTAACTCCTTTCGGGAAGGCATAAAGCCCTCTTATGAAACTGTCCGTTATGTAAATTATTATTGCATAATAACCGCCGTTATTCAAGGCCTATTTCCTTCAGCGTACACTATTATAATGAAGAAAATAAAATATTTATTCGAAATGGAAATTAGTGGTTGACAATTCGCGCCTGTGTATGTATAATTTTGCCACTAATGATACATACAGACATTTGCAGTAAAAGCTGCATAAAAAGGAGAGATCATGAATTACAAAAACATTGCAGGCATAGCCATGATAGCCTTAAGCCTCTGCGGGATGATCTTCTGGGAGATGTTAGGAAGGGAGGCTCTGACCCTTGAGACCGTGGTGGTCGCAGCTGCGGACATAAGGGAGGGGAGCGTTGTGGATGCTGCCTCCTTCAGGCTGGCCAAGCTTCCCAAGGACAGCGTCATTGCTTCTTCTGTAAGCTGGGATCAGGCCATGGCCTTAAGCGGCAAGGTGGCCCGCATAGACATCATGGAGAATCAGCAGATAGATGTTTCCGCCTTTACGGAGAAAAGCAGGCTCATATCGGAGGGTGTCTCCATCTTTTCGATCCCGAAGGAATGGATATATTCCAGACCAGCAGGGCTAAGGGCAGGGGATGGCGTAGCCATTTACCTGATGCCGGAGGAGCAGCTGCTTGGAAGCTTTACCATAGCATATCTTCGCGATTACTCTGAACAGGCGGTGCTTGGTACAGGCAAAAACGAGACCATTCTCAGCAGAAACGGCAGCACGGCGCTGGTGAACAGCGTGGAGATACTGGCCTCCACCAGCAGCTATTTCAAGATCTTCGACGCCATGATGGGAAATGACGATGCAAGTATCAACGAGGAGGCAAGGGCAAAGGCCATGGAAAAGGAGGGGAAGGAGGATCCTGACTGGAGGCCCCCCAGGTTTTCCGACCCCATGGAGAGGAGCCTCCTTCTGGTGCTTCAGGCTCAGTAGAGCTGCAAAATATGATTTTTGTTCAAAAGGGATAATGTGATGGGGAAAATAATCAGTTTTTACGGCTCTGATCATAAGACGGGGGTCACTATGATCAGCCAGTGTGCAGCGGAGCTCCTGTCCTCAGGACCCGCCGGCCTTAATACCGTGCTCCTGCATGCAGAGTCCGGCTCCGGCTGCGATTATTCGCCTGGGGTGAGGGTCAGCATGGACGGCCTGCTGCCCTATATTTCGAAATACAGTCTGGATTTCAGCGAGCTGGCGGAAAAGTCAAGGCTCAGAAGGGGACTGTCTGTAATAGAAGGATCCATGAGCCCCGATAACGAGGGCGAGTTCGACCCTGACATGATGAGCTTCCTGCTGGAGGGCCTGGCCGGCCACTTCGATCTGGTCATCTGCAGCTGCAGTCCCGGTCTTAGCAATGGACTGGGGCTTGGAGCTCTGCTCGCTTCGGAAAAAAGTTATCTTGTGATGGCCCCAAGGGAGAGCGCCGTCAGGCGTTTTGAGGTGCTCAGACCCTATCTCAGGATGGCAGGACTTGGTTTTGACAGGGTCATACTCAACCGCTTCGGGGCGAAAAGCATATACAGCCCCTCTTATCTTGGCACCAGGCTGGGGCTGGATAAGAGAGATATAGTGACGGTCCGCGAGGCAAGGTCTGGAGATCTCTGCGAGATAGACGAAAGGTCTCTCATGGAGTACAGGGAGGGGGCTTTCAAGAGGGATATGGCAGCGCTGATAGCACTTATCGAGTCTGACTGCGGCCTGAAGGAGGCCTTCCATGGCTAAATTCAGGTTCAGCGATTACATTAAGAGTCAGGAGCCCACTGAGGCCATACGAGGAGCTGGAAAAGCCTTTGAAAAGAGTGTGGAAGCTGCTGAGATGACTGAAAATGAGCCCTCAAAGCCTGAAACAGCACCGATATTTTCGGAAAAGAATCCTCCAGGGGCTGAATCGGCCCAGATATTTAAGGAAAAGGAAGCTCCAGAGCCCGAAGAAGCTCCAATAAAAGATGAAGAGTCCCCGGAAAGGGTCACTGCAGTGGCGATAGACCGCCGTGAGGAGTTCAAACGCCTCTGCGAGCGCATAAAAAGGGAGTTCTATCTGGACTGGGAGAACAGGGAAAACTCCCGCAGCACCCTGGAGCTCCAGAAAAGGGCCATCATAGGCTACGAAAAGGAAAAGGAGTTCTTCAAGAACCGCATTGGGGAGATCTTAAGAAGCATGGGCCTGGAAAAATCTCCCTATCCCTTCTGGTACAGCTCCCTTGAGGACGGCATATACCAGGAGAACTGGGGGCTGGCGGGCCTTGCGGAGTGGTTCCATCCAAGATATGCGGAAAGCAGCTCTGCCAAGATAATAGGGGACAGCATCTATTTCCTCCACGAGGGAAGAATGCAGCTTATGCCCCAGAAGATAAGCAGGGAGAGAAAGGAGCAGCTTATAAAGGCATTCATGCTTCTGACGCCTGAAGAGCGCATGGACAAAAGCTATCACGAGACCTATCTTCTCGACGGCACCCGTGTGACCATCTTCACAGAGCCCATGGCCAAGAAGGATCAGGCGTCGATCATATTCCGCCGCTACCTGATACCCACTCTTAGCTTCGAGGAGCAGGCAAGGCGGGGGACCATACCTGAGGCGGCCATTCCCTTCTTCGAGTCCATGGTCTCTGTGGGCTACAATGTGGTCTTTCTCGGCGCCGTGAGAACCGCAAAAACGACGTTCTTAAGCACCTGGCAGCGCTACGAGGACCCTGCGCTTGAGGGGGTAATGGTGGAAACGGACCCGGAGATACCCATGCATACGCTGCTTCCGGGGGCGCCGATCCTTCAGCTTATAGCGGACGGGGATGAGCTTCGCCGCATCTCAAAGAATCTTCTCAGAAGCGACGCGGACTACTTCATACTTGCAGAGGCAAGGGACGGCATTGCCCTCGATACGGCGGTAAAGATCGCCGCAAAGGGCACCAAGCGCATGAAGCTTACCTTCCACTCGAGAAACCCCGGTCAGTTTCCTCTGGAGGCTGCCACGGAGATCATCAAGGCCACAGGCGGAGACCTTAAGCTTACCATGAATATGATAGCCAGCGGCTTCGACTTTCTTTTTCACTTCATACAGCTTCAGGACAAGAGGCAGAAAAGGCTCAAGGGCATATATCAGCTGAGCCTGGAGGAAGGGGATGAGATAATGGTCCGTCCCATATGCCGGTACGATATAGCAGATGAAAGCTGGCGCTTTTTTTCAGAGCTGGCGCCGGACAAGGTGGAATATGGTCTTGAGAGCAATCCCGAGGGCTTCAGACGAATGCAGGCGCAGCTTTCAGAGCTTGAAAGGAGGGGCAGAGAAGCCGGAATCAAATGATGAACTATTTTCTTTATGCGGTATACACTATTGGACTTTTCGTACTGTTTTCCGAGAGCCTGTCGCTTATAATGCGGCGAATAAAGCTGCGTCACAGACTGCAAGCCCCGGTGCAGGAAAAGGATATACTGGCGCCTGCCTCGGAGTGGCTTGGAAGGCTGGCCAGCGTCTCCTTTGGAAAGGACGTTAACGGAAGCCTGGTCATGTGGTCTCTGGTATTTCTGTTCCTGCTCATATTCTTTCTTGCCATGAACAGCTTTACGCCTCCTACGGCCCTGCTGGTGGCCCTTATAAGCGCCTCAGCCCCGGTGCTTCTGATGTACATAAGGCTGATGTCTGAGCAGGGGAAAAGCTCAAGAGAGGGCATAGCCTTTGTGAGCGAGATGTACAGGCAATACCGGGCCTGCGGACAGAACATGAGTCAGGCCATGGAAAGGGCTCTGGAAAACAGCAAGAACTTTCCCCTTTGCGCAAGGCACACCTACAGGCTTCTGCTGCACCTTCGGGCTGCTTCAGGACCGGGGGAGATAAGAGCAGCCTGCGCTGAGTTCTCCTTTGCCCTTGGCACAGTCTGGGGCAGCATGCTCAGCTCCTGCATAAGGATATCGGAGGAGAAGGGTCTGGACATAAGCGAAGGCCTGGGAGATATAGTGGTGCAGCTTAAGAGCGCCAGCAGAAGGGCTGAGGAGAGAAAAAGGCTCAATTCAGAGGCCAACAGGATGACCACTCTTCTGATCCCCATACTTTACATAGGGACTGTGGGCGTATCCATAAGCTACCTCGGACTGAGCCCCTCGAAGTTCTTCAGCAACCAGTTTCTGACCCCGGAGGGCCTTCTTTTCTTTATGGTTGGCATATTCCTTTTTATCGTAAACCTGGCTGTGCTGTCACTTGTGAGCGGCTCAAGACTGGATTATTAGCGGGAGGCGCACTATGGATAAACTGAATTATCTCTTTCTTCTCCTGTTTCAGGCAGGGATAGCCCTTATGATGTTCAGCCCGAAGTGGGATCTTAAGGCAAGGGCCGATTACTACTACGGCAGGGGAAAGGAAAGGCTTAAGCAGAGCAGCATAAGCCGCATCGCCGGCAGCTTAAAGCGCAGCGGAAAGGCCGATTCCCTGCAGAGGGAGCTTTCCGAAGGCCTGGCCTATGTGAAGAACATAGTCGTTCTGGGCCGGGGCAAAAACGTCAGCAGCGAGCTTCTTCTTACGGAGCTGGCGGACCTTAGCAGGGAGCTTGGCCCTGTGTATCTTGAGATGGCCTCCCATATGCACATGAACGAAAAGGACAGCGCCATGGAGCTTCTTGAGGCCGCTGTCCCCGGGAGCCTTACGCCGGACATTGCAAGGCTTCTCACGGGATGGGAGGAGATAGACCCGGACAGTCTTCTGTCAACGGTGGAGCTTTACCAGACCAGCCTTAGGGAGGAACGCAGCACAAAGCAGCTTAAAAAGGATGAGTTGATCAGCGACATGATATATTTTCAGGTCGTTGCAAACTGCATGGTCGTCCTTTTGAATTTTATATATGTGGGCTATTTCATAGAACAGAGAGAGGCGCTGAAGTTCCTGTTTTAGGGGCGCCTCCGAAAGGAGAAAAGAATGAAACAGTTGATCGTAATGATCTCCACCATAATCCTTGGCATCGCCATCGCCTTTATGGTGCTGGGTTTTAAAACAACGGCAAAAAACCTGACAGACAAGACCAATTCAAAGGTGAACAGCATAGTAAACGAGGTCAATAACTTCGACACCTCCTATACTGCGCCCACCGTATAGACCGGGGCTATTGCCATGAAGCAGCTTATAATACTTGTATCCACCATTATTCTGGGGATCTTCATATTCCGCATGGTGGCGGGGCCGGAGGAAGGCAGCATATACAGCGGCGTAAAGAGGCTGTGGCAGTCGGAGATACAGGTCCGCACCGTACAGGATTACTGATCCTGAGTTGAAAGGAAGGGCTATATGAAACAGTTTTTAGTGCTGGCTGCAGTGCTTCCTCTGATGCTTATATTCTTTGTGCAGTTTTCCCTGGATCAGATAAACAGCAGCCGCATTGCGGTGCTGTCGGATCTTGTTTACGCTGCCAAGGAGGAGGCAAGGCAGGAGGGCTGCTTTACTGACAGCATCAGAACGGATCTGAGGCGGAAGATAAGCTCAGCTCTGGGTGTAAGGGAGTCCGACATCGTGATCGAGGCCACCGATACAGTCCAGTACAGGCTCATCTCAGCTGAGGGCTACACGGATTCCAACTGGAAGAGGGGGCTCATCTATTACAAGGTCTCCGTCCCCATAGGCCAGGTGATGGCGGGAAAGAGCATGTTCGGCATAAAGGACGAGGACAATGCCTATTACTACACTATCGAAAACTATGCGGCAAGCGAAAGACTGCCTTAGCTCAGGCCCGGGAGGCGGATACAGATGAAGACCTTTATCATTTTTCTTGCCTTTGTGCTTATAAGTGTGAGCTGCCTTTGCTTCAACAGCGATTTCAACAATTTTGTGCAGCTGCAGAATCACATGAAGGCACTGGCTGAGGATGCGGCGGTGGGAAGCGCTCTGGTCCTGGACAGCGGAGAATACTCCAAGGGGAGGCTGGTGATAGACGAGGAAAGCGCAAGAAGCTATGTGAGCTTTCTCCTTGAGGAGGCAAAAAAAGGCTACTTCAGCCCCCGGCGGGGAAGGCTGAGCTGGGAGCTTCACATCTTCGATGATGACAAGGGCTACAGCGGCTGCGAGGTCTACGGTCTTGAGCCCGCCAAGCCGGCTTCGGTGGTGACCATACATTTCAGCTCGGACAGTCTTTTTCGCATGAGCATATTCAGCAAGGACAGCGTCAGCCGTACTGCCAGCTATCAGTGGGAATTCTGAACGCAGAGTGCCAAAGCTCTGCATCAACGCCTTTTGCGCGGAATGCGCAGAGGGCGTTATTTTTATGCAAGAATAAAATCAAATTACTGGCTGGGGAAATATATCACTTTGAGATAGCATAAGACAATCTTCTTGCTATTTTTGGTTTTGTAGTTCATAATTACTTCGTTACGGAGGTTTTTATTTATGAAGAGCATGACCAGAGTGGCATTGATCACCAGCGGCGGAGACTGCCAGGGACTCAATGCTGCCATCAGAGGGATAGGGAAGGCTCTCTATCACAAACTGGACAACATAGAGATCTTCGGCATGTATGACGGTTACCGCGGCCTTGTGGACAGCGATTATGTGTTCATGTCTGAGATGTCTTTTTCGGGCATACTTACGCAAGGCGGCACTATTCTGGGTACCTCCAGACTGGACTATATACCCGGTAAGGATATCATAGACGAGAACGGCAACAGCCTTATTCCTGCAATGAAGGATACTTATAACAGGCTGGGGCTTGACTGCCTTATCATCATGGGCGGAAACGGCACTCAGAAGAGCGCCAAGCTCATCATGGATGCAGGGATGAATGTCATCACCCTTCCGAAGACCATTGACAACGATATTTTCGGCACAGACACCACCTTTGGCTTCCAGAGCGCGGTCGATATAGCTACAAATGTTATCGACTATATCCATACCACTGCCAGCTCCCACGGCAGGATCTTTGTCGTGGAGCTTATGGGAAGGGACGCAGGCTGGCTAACCTTAAGCGCCGGCATCTCCAGCGGAGCGGACGCCATACTCATACCCGAGATCCCCTACGACGTCAACAGCGTGGCTGCAATGATCGAGGCCAGAAAGAAGGCAGGAAAGAACTTTTCCATCGTTGCCTGCGCAGAGGGCGCTGTGCCCAAGGACGAGGAGAAGCTGAGCGAGGAGGAGAGCCGCAGAAAGAGAGAGGCCTCTATCTATCCCACAGTTTCCTACAAGCTTGCGGCAGACCTTAAGGAGCTTACAGGCCACGATACGAGAGTTACCATACCCGGACACTATCAGAGAGGCGGTCCTCCCTGTCCCAGAGACAGAGAGCTTGCCACACGCTTTGGCGTTGAGGCTGCCAACCTTATAATCAACAAGCAGTACGGACGGATGGTCGCCCTGAAGGGCGATGTCATCACCTCCATTCCTTTGGAGGAAGCTGCCAGCAAGACTAAATTCCTTCCTGTTGATCATCCTCTGATCCAGATGGCAAGGGATCTTGGTATATGCATGGGCGACTAGTGATCGATCAGTCAGTTAACGCGGCAGTATACCAGCCCGAGCCGGTGTATCGCCGCATTTTTTATGAAAGCAGAGGAAATATTAATGAAAAACAAAACAGTATGGGAAAAGTACAGCTCCAAGGAGCTTAAGGCTGTGAAGAGCTTCTCCGAGGGCTACAAGGACTTCCTTGACAAGGGCAAGACCGAGCGCGAGTGCGTGGAGCAGATCGTTGCCGCAGCAGAAAAGGAAGGCTATAAGGACCTGGAAAAGGTCCTGGCTGAGGGCAGGAAGATCAAGGCAGGCGACAAGCTTTATTCTGTCACCATGAAGAAGTCCATCGCCCTGTTCATCATCGGCAGCGAGCCCCTTGAAAAGGGCATGAACATCCTTGGCGCCCACATCGACAGTCCCAGAGTGGACGTAAAGGGCAACCCCCTCTACGAGACCAACGGCATGGCCTATCTTGACACCCATTACTATGGCGGCATCAAGAAGTATCAGTGGGTGGCTCAGGCTATGGCTATCCACGGCGTTATCGTTAAAAAGGACGGAGAGGTGGTCCGCGTCTGCATAGGCGAGGACGACAAGGATCCCGTATTCGTATTCACCGATCTTCTGATCCACCTGGCTCAGAAGCAGATGGAGGAGAAGGCCTCCACCGTTATCAAGGGCGAAGGTCTGGATCTTCTCATCGGCAATCAGCCTCTTAAGAAGAGCAAGCTGAGCGAGGATCAGAAGGACGCAGTGGCTGCAAATGTGCTGGCTATCCTGAAGGACAAGTACGGTGTTGAAGAGAGCGATTTCATCTCCGCAGAGCTGGAGATCGTTCCTGCAGGCAAGGCAAGGGACTGCGGTCTGGACGCATCCATGATCCTGTCCTACGGTCAGGACGACAGAGTCTGCGCATATACATCTCTTAAGGCTCTCCTGGACAGCGAGGCCGGCAAGCGCACCTACTGCTGCCTGCTGGTGGACAAGGAAGAGATCGGAAGCGTAGGCGCCACAGGTATGAACGCATACTATTTCGAGAACGCTGTGGCAGAGATCATCGCCAACATGGAAGGCGAGTCCAATATGAAGACCCGCAGATGCCTGGCCAATTCCTTCATGCTGAGCTCTGACGTTAGCGCGGGCTATGATCCTCTCTACGCCGATGCATTTGAAGCAAAGAACGCAGCCTTCATCTCCCAGGGCATGACCTTTAACAAGTTCACAGGAGCCCGCGGCAAGAGCGGTTCCAACGATGCCAATGCGGAGTATGTGGGCAAGCTCAGAAAGATCATGGAGGACGAGGGCATCAGCTATCAGTTCGCCGAGCTTGGCAAGGTGGACGTGGGCGGCGGCGGCACCATCGCTTTCATCATGGCCAAATACGGCATGAATGTTATCGACAGCGGCGTTGCAGTGCTCAATATGCACGCGCCCTACGAAGTGAGCTCTAAGGCTGACGTTTACGAAGCCTACAAGGGCTACATGGCATTCCTGAAGAACGCATAAGCTTCCCGGCAGCCGCAGACAGACCGCGGCTGCTTTTTATTTTTCTGCGGCGGGCACCAGAAGGCAGCGGAGGTGCCGGAAAGCCGGTCCCTGCAGGGAGTCCGCTGCAAATCGATTATTGGAGGAATCATGGAAAAGATCGCAAGCTTTACGATAAACCATCTGCTGCTGGAGCCCGGCATCTATGTGTCCAGAAGGGACCGCTTCGGTGATACAGTGCTTACCACCTTTGACCTTCGCATGACAGCCCCGAACCGGGAGCCTGTCATGAACACCGCTGAGCTCCATACCATAGAGCATCTTGGCGCCACCTTCCTGAGAAACGACCCTGAATGGAAGAACAGGGTGGTCTATTTCGGCCCCATGGGCTGCCGCACCGGCAATTATCTTATACTCGCAGGGGAGCTTGAGCCCGCCGACATAAAAGAGCTGGTGGTCAGGATGTTTGAATTCATCAGGGATTTCGAGGGCGATATCCCCGGCGCCAGGGCTGACGAATGCGGCAACTATCTGGACCAGAACCTGGCTATGGCCAAGTGGCTGGCGGCAAGATATCTTAACGATACTCTTTATGATATCGATAATGCACACATGGTATATCCCGAATAGGGCATTTAGATTGACTATCAGGCCATAAGCCTGTAGAATATTGCAGCCAATATTTTTATACATTTATTCATTCGGAGGTCATCATGGATAAACATGTTTACAATACCTACTGCAGGATACTGGAGACCGAGCTTATAATGGCCACGGGCTGTACCGAGCCCATCGCAGTGGCATACGCCGGCGCCAAGGCCAAGGAGCTGCTGGGAAAGCTGCCCGAAAAGGTGGACGTCAAGTGCAGCGGAAACATAATCAAGAACGTTAAGGGCGTGGTCGTTCCCCAGAGCGGCGGAAGAAGAGGCATCGCTCCTGCGGCTCTGATCGGCATCGTGGGCGGAAACCCGGACAAGGTGCTGGACGTTCTCGCAGATGTCACCGAGGCTGACATCAACCAGATGGCTAAGCTGCTTGAGGCAGGCATCTGCGCCACCGGCCTTGTGGAGGGCGTGGCAAATCTTTATATCGACCTGTATGTTGAGGCCGGAGATGAGAATGCCAGAGTCATCATCAGCGATTATCACAACAACATCATCAAAATGGAAAAGAACGGCAAGGTCGTCTATGAAAAGGGCGGCGCAGGAGATAACTCCAACGCTCCCGACAAGAGCCTGATGAATGTGAAGGATATTCTGGAATTCGCGGACTGCGTGGACATCGAGGATGTGCGCGGACCCATTGAAAACCAGATCAAGTGCAATGTTGCCATTTCTCAGGAGGGCCTTACCAACAAGTGGGGCGCTGAGGTTGGCAGAACTCTCACCGAGACCAACGAATCCGGCAGCCTCAAGGTAAAGGCCTGCGCTGCTGCTGCCGCCGGCTCCGATGCCAGAATGGCAGGCTGCGCGATGCCTGTAGTCATCAATTCCGGCTCCGGCAACCAGGGCATCACCACCACACTTCCTGTGGTGACCTACGCCGAGGCCTATAATGTCCCCCACGACAAGCTGATCCGCGGCATGGTGGTATCCGATCTTATCGCTCTGCTTCAGAAGAGATACATCGGAAGCCTTTCCGCCTACTGCGGAGCCGTCAGCGCTGCCTGCGGTGCTGCCTGCGGCATCGCATACATGCTGGATCTTGGAACTAAGGTCATCGAGGACACCATCACCAACACCATCTGCACCACCGGCGGCATAGTCTGCGACGGCGCCAAGTCCAGCTGCGGAGCCAAGATCAACGCTTCCGTTCACGCTGCACTGACCGCCCTTGACATGGCCAAGAAGGGCAGGGTGTTCCAGCCGGGCGAAGGCCTTACCTTCAGCAATATCGAGGATACCATAGCAAACGTGGGCTACATGGGCCGCGAGGGCATGAGATCCACCGACATCACTGTGCTGAATCTGATGCTGCAGAATAATCCGGAATAACGCTAAAAAGTTTTCTAAAGGAGGACTCGACTGGGTCCTCCTTTTAATATGAAAATAATTCCTATTAATATAGCGGATTAATGGGTGTAGTATGGCTTCAATCTGAGCTGAGCAGGCGCATGAAAGAAGTATTGTGTTACAAAGGAGCATTAACATATTATGCTTGACAAGCAGGAATGTATTTGGTAATATATAACTGTAAATAACAGGGAAAATAAGTAATAAATATTAATTAGAATGATTATTTACATTACAATTGCCGTTGAAATAACGACATAATTATGCTATATTTATGTACATAAATGGGGGTGTAATTATGCCGCAGATCATTCCAATCAAAGACTTAAGGAACACAACTGAGATCTCTAGAATGTGTCATGAAAGAAAAGAACCTGTTTTTGTTACAAAGCAGGGGTATGGAGACCTGGTGATAATGAGTATGGAGACTTACGAACGTCTAGCTGGTATAGCTGGACAGGATGCTGCTATACGTTCAGCTGAGGCAGAACTTGCAGAGGGAAGAGAAATGCTTAACGCCAGAGAAGCACTTTCTGAGCTTCGGAGGAAGCATTTTGGACAGATATAAGGTTTATCTTTCGCCTCAGGCATATAGAGAGATAGATGCAATTTATGAGTATATAAAGAACGAACTGTATGCGGATACTGCTGCGGAAAGGCTTGTGGAAAGACTGGAGAAGGCGATACTGTCTCTTGAGGAATTCCCTTACAGAGCTGCTGAACGCAATGTGGGATCATTTGCAAATCAGGGCTACAGACAGCTATTCGTTGAAAATTATGTAATAATCTATCGGATAGATGAAACTTCAGGCATCGTAGTTGTCATTACGGTTCAGTATATTCGAAGAAATATATAAAAGGACCCGGAGCATCTGCTCCGGATCTTACTTTTTCTGGAGCGGTTTTATTTTCCCAGCTCTACGGTCTTTTTATAGCTTTGGGTCACGGCTTCCATCACTGCGTAGTGGAAGCTGTTTTGTTCGAGTACGGCTACGCCTTCTATAGTGCTTCCTGCGGGGGAGCACACATCTGCCCTGAGCTTGGCAGGCTCGGTGCCGGACTCTGCGCACATCAGGGCAGAGCCGAGGACGGTCTGGATGGCGAAGCGCTTTGCCTGCTCCCGGGGAAGGCCGATGCGCACAGCGCCGTCGATCAGGGAATCTATGAACATGTATACGAAGGCGGGGCCGCAGCCTGAAAGGGCGCTGCCCATGTCGATCTTGGACTCATCCATGCGGCTGATTATGCCTGCGGGCTTCATCAGCTGAAGGAAGGCTGCCTCGTCATCCGTGTATACTCCCTCGCCGGTAGCGTAGAGAATGACGCCGCCGCCTGTGGCGCAGGGTGTGTTGGGCATTATGCGGATGATGGGGATGGAGGGAAGGCGACCGTTGGCGGTGTCGGTATCGAGCATGGCTCTTATTGCTTCGATCTTTACACCTGCAGCCATGCTGACCACGCAGAAATGATCTGTTCTGGCGTCCAGTATCTCCTTTATCTGGGCGCAGGCCTCCTTCATTACCTGGGGCTTAACTCCAAGGAAGATGAGGTCGCACTTTTCAGCGATCTCCGCGGCGGTAGAGGGTATGCAGCCGAATCTTTCGGCCAGGGCCTGTACCTTGGACTCGGACAGATCCGCAGCCAGCACCTCGCCCTTGCAGACTGCCTTGCCGTTTTCATTTTCTATACCAAAGGATTTTGCTGCCACCTGAGCCAGCACGCCGCCCATGTTGCCGCAGCCTATGAATCCCGCTCTTATCTGTTTTTCCATGTCTTGTTCTCCCTCCTGTATGGTTTATCCCTGCCGGGATCTTATCTGATCTGTCCGTTTCCGTGGATTATATACTTGTAGGTGCAGAGCTCCTCCAGCCCCATGGGGCCTCTTGCGTGGAGCTTCTGGGTGGATATTCCCATCTCGCAGCCGAGGCCGAACTCTCCGCCGTCAGTGAATCTTGTGGAGCAGTTGACATAAACAGCAGCACTGTCCACCAGTGCGCAGAACCTGTCCGCAGCAGCCTGATCTCTGGTAAGAATGGCGTCGCTGTGGTGGGTGGAGTGCCTCTGGATGTGGGCTATGGCTTCATCTGCGCTGTCTACGATGGCAACTGCCAGTATGTAGTTGAGGAACTCAGTGTCGAAATCCTCAGGACCTGCAGAGGTGCCGTCTATGATCTTCGCTGCCCGCTGGTCCAGACGAAGCTCCACGGGTACCAGGCCCCTGGCGGACCTGTCATCCCGAAGACGCCTGGAAAGGGCGGGGAGGAATTCTTCGGCCACAGCGGAATTCACCAGCAGCACCTCCTCCGCGTTGCATACGGAGGGACGGCTGGTTTTTGCGTTGTCTATTATATCCAGAGCCTTGTCCAGCTCCGCGGAAGCGTCCACATAGATGTGGCAGATGCCGGTGCCTGTCTCTATGCAGGGCACCTTGGCATTCTCCATGCAGCTCTTTATAAGGCCTGCGCCGCCCCTTGGGATCAGCAGGTCTATAAGCCCCTCGGCGGTCATTATGTCCATGGCGCTCTGCCTTGTGGTATCTTCGACCAGGCCCACCAGCTCTCCCGGAAGGCCCACGGATTCGAGACCCTCCTGCAGGGCGTCCACGATGGCCCTGTTGGAGCGGTAGCTTTCCTTGCCGCCTCTGAGGACCACAGCGCTTCCGGCCTTAAGGGCCAGAGCAGCCGCATCCGAGGTGACGTTGGGACGGCTCTCGTAGATGATGGATATGACCCCCATGGGAACGGATATCTTTTCTATGACCAGCCCGTTGGGACGGTCCACTCTTGCCATTTTCCTGCCCACGGGATCCGGCAGCTCAGCAACCTCCTTAAGACCCTGGGCCATGCCCTCTATGCGGGCAGGGGTGAGGGTCAGGCGGTCGATCATGACCGGACCATATACATCCCTTGATGCCTCCACATCCAGCGCATTGGCAGCAAGGATATTTTCGGTGTGTTCAACCAGCTTTTCCGCCATGGCAAGCAAGGCAGCATTCTTTTTTTCAGTTCCTGCGGACGCCAGGGCAGGAGCCGCAGCCCTTGTCTCTTTTATGATATCGATGGTGCTTTTCATTTCTTTTTCCCCGCAAACAGCGTTCCTATTGCTTTGCCTTCAACTATATCGTAGAGCCTTTCAGGAGCGGCGCCGTTGGTGATCACCATGTCGGTGCCGTGGTCCATGCATATCTTCGCTGCCCCAAGCTTTGTTGCCATTCCTCCGGTGCCAAGAGCCGAGCCCTTGCCGCCTCCGAAGGCCATTATCTCCTCCGTCAGCTCGTCAACCCGGGGTATGAGCTTCGCCTCCGGATCCTTTCTTGGGTCTGCGGTATAGAGCCCGTCGATGTCCGAGAGCAGGATCAGAAGATCCGCGTCTATGCCTGTGGCAACCAGCGCCCCTAAGGTGTCATTGTCTCCCACGCCGTATTCCACGGTGGAGACGGTGTCATTTTCGTTGATTATGGGAAGGGCCCGCATTTCCAGCAGTCTGCCTATGGTGTTGACAAAGTTCTGGTTTCGGTCCTTGTACTTGAAGTCGTCGCCCGTGATCAGTATCTGGGCCACGGTGTGGTTGTACTCTGAAAAGATCTTGTCGTAGGTGTACATGAGCTCGCACTGGCCTACTGCGGCGCAGGCCTGCTTTGAGGGCATATCCTGGGGCTTTTCCGCCAGATTCAGCTTGCCCACGCCCATGGCTGTGGCGCCGGAGGACACGACTATCAGCTCGTGGCCGGCGTTTTTGATGTCGCTCAGGACCTTGCAGAGGGTCTCCACATGGCGGATATTAAGGTTTCCTGTGGAGTGGGTTATATTTGATGTTCCTATTTTTACTACTACGCGCATGGCATCCTCCGATGCGAAAATCACTTCAGCGTGATAGACTGATAAATAATAGCTTAATATAGCACAGAAGCCCCGCATTGTCAAAAGGGAAAGGTGGCAATGCGGTCCGGATCCGCTTCACTTTACTGAAGAAAAATAGTCTCGCGAATCCATTTTAATCTTGATTAGCTATGGCTAATCATATATAATTCAGTCCGGTTAGCAAATGCTAACCAATTCCGCTTATCAAAACAGCTTTAGCTAAAGGGAATAAAAAATGCTTCTTATCAATAAGACACTTATAAAGCTTGCAAAGGGGCTCTGGGGCTGGGTCATCGCCATAGTTGCCTTCAGATTTGCATCTCTTCTTGCCATTACAGCCTTTGCAGGTCAGATCTCGGACTTCCTCGGCAGCATTTATTCGCCGGACCTGACTGTTTCAAAGGCGTGGGCTGCCATTGGACATGCGCTGCTCACTTCTGCCTTGATGTTCGCCTCGGAGCTTCTCCGTGGAGAAATGGAATACCGCTGCACGGCCAAGGCAAGGGTGCTGCTCCGGGACAAGATCTTTTCCAAGGTCGTGGAGCTGGACGCCGGACGAATAGAAAAGCTTGGGCCTGTTTCTGCCATCACCGCCTCTGTGGACGCGGTGGAATCCATGCAGGTCTACTACTCCCAGTACCTGCCCGGCCTGATATACTGCCTGTTTTCTCCGTTTTACCTCTTCTGGAGGCTTCAGAGGGTGTCATTTCCTGTTGCCGTTTTCATGGGCATTACTGCACTTCTGCTCCTGCCCCTGAACAATCTCTTCAGAAAGGCAATTGATTCAAAGAAAAAGGGCTACTGGGGCTCCATGGAAGGCCTCACAGCCTATTATCTTGAGAGTCTTCAGGGCCTCAGCACCATTAAGCTTTTCAGCCGGGAGGAGGACCGCACCAGGGTTCTGAGGGAAAAGGCCTTTGACCTCAACCACTGGATAATGGAATTCATGAGCATCAATTTCACTTCCTTTATCATGACCGAGGGACTTATAAACGCCGCCATTGCAGGAGGCGTACTGATAGGCGCTCATCAGCTGATGACCGGGCGCATAGGCTTTGACGCGGCGCTGCTTCTTCTGATGCTTGGATACAGCTTTTTCAACGCTTTCAGGGAGCTTCTTTCCGCCACCCATTCCGCCCTTACCGGCGTGGCCGCGGTGGACAAGGTGGAGAAGGTGCTGGCGATAGATACTTCAAGGCCTTACGACAAAAATGCACCCAAGGATCCTGAGCGCTTCAGCGGCATAAGACTGGACCACGTGAGCCATAGCTACGAGGGAAGAGATACCACTCTTACTGATGTTTCTCTCAGGGCGGAACGGGGCAAGACCACTGCGCTTGTGGGCCTTTCAGGCTGCGGCAAGAGCACATCCGCAGCCCTTATGATGAAGTTCTTTGACCCCGCCTCCGGCAAGCTCTATATCGACGGAGACGATTACATTTCTCTTACGCCTGAGGAACTTAGAAAACGCATAATAATGGTTCCGCAGAGCGTGAGCATATTTTCCGGGAGCATCAGGGACAATCTGCTGATGGCTGACCCTGAAGCGACAGATGCGGAGATGCTGGAGGCTCTGGATGAGGTAAGCCTCGGTGACTGGGTCCGCAGCCAGCCGGAGGGGCTGGATACTGACACCGGAGATTCCGGAGCCAGGCTTTCCGGAGGACAGCGTCAGAAGATAGGAATAGCGAGAGCTTTGCTCAGAAAGGCTGAATACATAATCTTCGACGAGGCCACATCCTCTGTGGACGAGGAGAGCGAGCAGGAGATCTGGGCATGCATAGGCCGTCTTGCCATGAGCCGCACTCTGATAATAATCTCCCACAGGCTTTCGACCATAAGAAACGCGGACCGTATATACGTTCTTGAAGCCGGAAGGGTGTCCCAGAGCGGCAGTCATAAGGAGCTGATGGAAGCCGGCGGTCTGTACAGGCAGCTGGTGGAAGAGCAGGCGAGGCTGGAGGAGAGCGCCATCTCCTACACAGGAAGCCGCAGCGCAGACAGGGGGCAGAAGTGATGAAAAAAAACAGTTTCAGATATTCCATAGGCGAAATGTCGACGAGGCTGCTGAATATAGCAAAGCCAATACGTTTTCATCTGATAGTCTCCATAATAGCCAGCGTGCTGGGCAACCTGGCAAGGCTGGGCCTTATGGGCTTCGGCGCCATGATAATACTGATCGCGGGAGGCAGGGTGCCCTCAGAGCATCTGAGCTTCTATACTGCGATGCTCGTTGTCTGCGCTGTGACGGTCCCTGTGGGCCGCTATGTGGAGGGCATGATCTCTCACGTAGGCGCCTACCGCATGCTTGCCATGATGAGGGTCCATTTCTTCGAGACCATTAAGGACCTGGCTCCTGCCTGCCTTATGGACAGAAACACAGGGGATATTATAAGCATAGCGGTATCGGACATAGAGACCATAGAGTTTTTCTTCGCTCATCTGCTGGGTCCCATTTTTGACATGATCATCCTGCCTGTAGTGACGCTCTGCATTGCGGCTCACTACGACCCGCTGTTTGCATGGATAATACTGCCTGTATACCTGCTGATAAGCATAGTGCTGCCCTGGATCTCCATGAAGCTGGGGAGGGGCATAGGCATGCGCTACAGAGAAAGCCTTGCTGATGTAAAGAGGCTGGTCCTTGAAAGCGTCTACGGCATAAGGGATATTGAGATCTACGGCTATGGGGATGCCAGGCTCGGGATGGTCAGGGACGCCAACAGAAGGGTGAACCGCGCCGCTCACGGACTGACCATGCACAGGCAGGTGACCAGCTCTACTCCCACCTTTTTCGTATATCTGACACGCATACTCATACTGCTGGCGGCAACAGCGCTGGCTGCAAAGGGCCAGGGAGACCCCGCCGGTACGGTCGTGGTATCTCTGGTAGCAGTCGCATCCTTCAGCTCTACCTTCTCCCTTACCGCTGTAATAACTAATCTGATGCAGACCTATGCGGCAGCAGAAAGGCTGTTCATCTTGGAGGATACGGTGCCTGAAGCGGTGGAGCCGGAGGATCCGCAGCCCATAGGACCTGTAAAGACCATAGATTTTGAGAACGTCAGATTCCGGTATCAGGAGGATGGTCCGGATGTGCTGGAGCATTTCGACCTGCACATAGAAAAGGGCGACAGGCTGGGGATAATAGGAGAGAGCGGGGTTGGCAAATCCACGGTATTCCGTCTGCTGCAGCGCTTCTGGGACCCTGTGGAGGGCTGCGTGCTCATAAACGGCAAGGATCTGAAAAAGGTTTCTCTTAAGGAGCTCAGGCAGCGCATAGCAGTGCTCGAGCAGGATACCTATCTTTTCGACGACAGCATAGCCGCAAATATCGCCTTCGGAAAGCCTGATGCTTCCATGGAGGAGGTGATCGCCGCGGCAAAGGGAGCAGGTATCCACGACTTCATAAATACGCTGCCGGAGGGCTATCAGACGAAAATGGGTCAGATGGGAAGCCGCCTGTCCGGAGGCGAGCGCCAGAGGATAGGCATAGCAAGATGCCTGATAACAGATCCCGACATAATCGTAATGGACGAGCCCACCAGCAACCTGGATGTATTCCACGAAAAGGAGCTGATACATACCCTCAGGACTCAGCACAGCGAAAAGACCCTGCTCATAATATCTCACCGCATGTCCACACTCACCGACTGCAGCCGCATAATACGAATAGATGGAGGCCTTGCCTGCGAGCAGGATGCACACTAAGCCATGAAAGATAATAAGCGAACTCTGGATCTTACCCGGGGCCCGATCTGGCTGATAATACTCAGATTCGGCCTGCCGCTGCTTCTTGGCAGCATGATCCAGCTCCTTTACAACACAGTGGACCTGATATATGTGGGGCGGTTTGTCAGCAAGGAGGCTTCTGCCGCTGTTGGCGCCAGCAGCATGCTGGTGACCCTTCTCGTCGGGCTTTTTACAGGGCTTTCCGCAGGAGTCTCAGTCGTGACCTCCAAGGCTTTCGGCTCCCACGACAGGGACAGGCTGTTGCTTACGGTAAGAAACGCCATGGGACTGAGCGTCATCGGCGGTCTGGTGATATCGGCCCTTGGCATCATTTTCAGCCCCTCGCTTCTGAGGCTCATGAATACACCTGAAAGCATAATGGATCAGGCCTCGGCTTACATAAGGGTTTATTTTGTAAGTGTTCTCTTCCTCATCAGCTACAACATGTGCACCGGCTGTCTTAGGGCTATAGGAAATTCCCGCTATCCCATGTACATACAGCTGGCAGGCGGAATACTGAATGTGTTTCTGGACTGGCTTTTCATTATAGTGATGGATAACGGCGTTATGGGCGTTGCCTATGCCACCCTTATCTGCCAGGCTCTTACCTGCGCAGCCTCCTTATGGCTTCTGAGGTACTGCCTTCCGGATCTTGAGCTTGGCCGCGGGATCTTCAGCATCGACCGCCAAATCTTTTTGGATATTATCAGGATCGGCGTTCCTGCAGGAGTGCAGAGCATGGTCATAACCCTTTCCAATGTTCTGGTGCAGAGCCAGATCAACAGCCTGGGAGTGGATTCCATCTCTGCCTTTACCTATTATTTCAAGGTCGAGCTGATCATTTATCTTCCCATCATGGCCTTTGGCCATACCCTGACCACATTTACAGGGCAGAACATGGGCGCGGGCGACAGGAAAAGGACCAGAAGGGGACTCCTTATCTGTACAGCCATGAGCGGGGGCTATGCTGCCGCAGCAGTTTTTCTGCTTCTTCGCTTTTTCGGAAGGGCTGCCTTTGGGCTTTTCACGGCGGATCAAAGCATCATAGACCTTGGAATGCGCATCATAAGCATCAGCTTTCCCTTCTACTGGCTCTATTCCATACTGGAGAATATCTCCGATACCTGCAGGGGCGCGGGCAACTCCCTTAAACCAATGATCTTCATACTGCTCAACATATGCGTCCTGAGGACCGGACTTCTCATGTTTTTCATGAAAAGCGCTCCCGGCCTTTCAGCGGTCGCCTCAGTCTATCCCATATCCTGGGCAGGTGCCGCCATATGCCTCAGCCTGTATTATCTTTTCAGCCCCTGGGCGAAAAAAACATTCAGGTGATCCGGGCCAGGTCTCTGTCGATTACATGGCCGGAAGCTCACCTCTGCGCTGAGCAACAATCAGCTTTGATGCATGGATACTTGACATCGCCTGTGTTTTCATCGTAGAATTATATCAATACAGGGAGGTCCGAAGGAGTGAAGAACAGATAATCAGAAAACACGGTCAATATAACGCTGGTGTGAAAGCATTCAGTTGCTTATTTTCGTGTTTCTGAAATCATCTGCGCAGGGCTCCTTTTTCATTGCTTTTCCGCACTGACCGGACGGAATACGGGATTTGCTGCAGCAGAGCTGTTTCGGAAACGAAGCAGCTTTTTCTTTTCGGAAACACCTGAAACGGAGGTGGTCAGATGCTGAATATTACGGATCTTAAGCTGGTCCACGATAAGGACCTGAGGGTGCTTATCGATGGCCTTACATTTACAGTCAATGCCGGAGATAAAATCGTTATCATCGGGGAGGAGGGAGAGGGAAAGTCTACTCTGCTTAAGTGGATCTTTGATCCAGGGCTCATCGTGGGCTATGCCCATGCGGTAGGGAGCCGGTCGTATCCGGGGGAGAAGCTTGCCTATCTGCCCCAGGAGCTGCCTGCGGAGGAAAGGGAGCTTTCTGTTTACAGCTTCATGCTCCGGGAGGACATGTTCAGCGAGATGAATCCAGGGGAGCTGTCGAGGATATGCAGGGACGTGGGGCTGGATCCTGAGCTGCTGTATTCAGATCAGCTCATGGAGACCCTTTCCGGCGGTGAAAAGGTGAAGGTCCAGATGGCAAGGATACTGGCAGGAAGGCCCTCGATGCTGCTTCTTGACGAGCCCTCCAACGATATAGATATAGAGACCCTGGAGTGGCTGGAGAACTTCATAGGAGGCTCAAGGCTTGGCATACTTTTCGTGTCCCATGATGAGACCCTTATCGAAAGGACTGCAAACAGGGTCATCCACATAGAACAGCTGGACCACAAGACAAAGCCGCGCCATACGGTGGCCAACATACCATACAGGCAGTATGCTGCTGAGCGGCTCCACAGCTTTGAGCTTCAGGAATCCCAGGCCAGGATGGAGCGGCGGGAGCAGCGCATAGCAGAAGAAAAATGGCGGCGCATTTACCAGAGGGTGGAGCACGAGCAGAACACCATCTCAAGAGCTGATCCTTCCGGAGGCAGGCTGCTGAAAAAGAAGATGCACGCGGTGAAGTCCCAGGGACGCAGGCTGGAAAAGCAGGCGGATACCATGACTGAAGCTCCTCAGTATGAGCGGG
>JAEEPD010000018.1 GCA_016284575.1 Bacillota bacterium
GAGCCCTTGCACACATTGCAGCCCTTTCCTCCGCACTGGAAGCACTCCACATCCATCTCGGCGGAGGGCTCGGTGAAGGGGAAGTGGTGAGGTCTGAGCTTGGTCTTCAGGTGGCTTCCGAAAAGGTGCTTGGCGTAGAGGTCCAGGATGCCCTTAAGGTCTGCCATGGTGATGCCCTCATCCACCACAAGTCCCTCGATCTGATGGAACATGGGAGAATGGGTGGCGTCCGGGGTGTCGCAGCGGAATACTCTGCCCGGGGAGATGAGCCTGATGGGGGTCTCGCCCTTTGCGATGACTCTGGCCTGAACGTCAGAGGTCTGGGTGCGCAGCAGAGTGCTCTCTGTGATGTAGAAGGTATCGGTCATATCCCTGCTGGGGTGATTCGGCCCTGCGTTCAGAGCGTCGAAATTGTTGTGGACGGTGTCGATCTCAGGACCCTCAGCCACGGTGAAGCCCAGGCTGGTGAAGAAATCGATGGTGTCGTCTATTACCAGGGTGACCAGATGCTTATATCCGGGAGCCTTGATGATCCCCGGTTCTGTTACGTCTATGGTCTGAGCCTTGAAGAGGGCTTCCTTCTGAGCAGCCTTAAGCTCCTCGACCTTTTCAGCCAGCAGAGTCTCGAACTGTGCTCTTGCCTCGTTGGCGGCCTGGCCGAAGCTCTTTCTTTCCTCCGGAGCCATGTCCTTCATGGAGCGAAGTATCTCCGTCAGACGGCCCTTCTTGCCCAGCATGTTTACTCTCAGCTTTTCCGCATCATCAAGATTTGCGGCCTGGCCGAGGGCTGCCTTCGCTTCCTCCAGCAGCTTTTTGAGATTGTCATTCATAATATAAAAAATCCTCCGATTTGTGATATCTATTTAAGTTTCTGTCTGTATGCCTCGTACATGAGCATGGCCGATGCTGCGGCTGCATTCAGGGATTCTATGCTGCCTGCCATGGGTATCCGAAGGCCAGTGGCCGCCCTTATGAAGCCCTCCGATACACCGTTGCCCTCGTTACCGATAACTATGGCGGCGTTTTGCGAAAGCTCCGCATCCATGCAGCTAAGCTCTCCGTCCATGACTGCGGCATATAGCCTTTTGCCCCGGCGCCTGAAAAGCTCCAGAGCTTCGGCTTCATCACCGATGAAAAGAAGGGGCAGCCTGAAAAGGCTTCCTGCGCAGGCTCTTGCGGCCTTAGGACCGTAAACATCGCAGCAGCCCTTCATAAGAACTGCGCCTGCAAAGCCCATGGCCTCCGCTGTCCTGAGCATGGTGCCAAGATTGCCCGGGTCCTGGACCCTGTCCAGCACCAGCACATTGGCGCCATCCTCTTTGAACAGCTCATCCTCGCTCCACTGCCTCTTTTCCGCAACTCCTATAATGCCCTGGGAGCTTACGGAGTCGCTGAGCTTGGCAAAGCACTCATCGGTGAGGCTGTATACGGCCGAACCGCTTTTTCCCGCCAGCCGGATTATATCCTCCAGCTCAGCAGAAAGCGCTCCGGCCCTCGTAAAGATGAACCGCAGCCTTCCGCCGTACAAAAACGCGTCGCGTATGAAATTAGGCCCTTCCACCAGATACATACCCAGGCTGTCTCTGTATTTCTTCTCCTTAAGAGCTGCAGCCTGCTTAAGTATTCTGTTGTCCTTAGAGCTTATACTGTCCATATTTAGTAAAAGAAGCCGGTGCTTAGCCGGCTTCTTGATGCCTAGTTAAAGGGTGAATTTTTTATCTTTCAGGAAATTCGGGATCGGGAAGTCGTTTGCTTCGTTATAGTGGGATCTGGTGAGCTCGCTGTCAGTATCTACAGCCACGTCCTTGGGCTCTGCGCTGAAGCCTTCAGCTGCGGGAGCCGGGGCCTGGCCCTGAGCGCTCTGCTTGGGGAGTCTGGAAGCTCCCAGATCGTCCTCAAAGCCTGTGGCGATAAGGGTAACCTGAATCTCGTTCTCCATATCCTCCTTGATGGCGGTTCCGAAGATGATGATGGCGTCCTCGTCAGCCTCCTGATGGATGAGATCCGCAGCATCGTTAACCTCGTGCATGCCCAGATCGTATCCGCCGGTGATGTTCAGCAGCACTGCCTTTGCTCCCTTGATGGAGGTCTCAAGCAGCGGGCTGTTTACGGCATTCTTGATGGCGTCCTTTACCCTGTCCTCTCCGCTGGCTCTGCCAACGCCCATGTGGGCGATGCCGCGGTCGCTCATTACGGTCTTCACATCTGCGAAGTCCAGGTTGATGAGGCCTGCGTCGCTGATGAAGCCGAAGATGCCCTCTACGCCGTCCTTCAGGACTTCGTCTGCCATTCTGAAGGCCTCGAGCATGGTGGTCTTCTCTCCGGAGACCTCCAGCAGCTTGTCGTTGGGGATGACTACCAGGGAGTCCACGTAGTTCTTCAGGAACTTGATGCCCAGCTCAGCGTGCTCCATCCTCTTGCGGCCCTCAAAGGTGAAGGGCTTGGTGACAACGCCTACAGTCAGGGCTCCTGCGGATCTGGCTGCCTTTGCGATGATGGGTGCAGCGCCTGTACCGGTGCCGCCGCCCATGCCTGCGGTTATGAATACCATGTCGCAGCCGGACAGGAATTTTTCGATTATTTCAAGGCTTTCCTCTGCGGACTTCTGGCCAATCTCGGGATTTCCGCCTGCGCCTCTTCCCATGGTCAGCTTCTCGCCGATCTGGATCTTGGTCTCAGCCTTGGAGCGGTTAAGAGCCTGCTTGTCTGTATTTACTGCTACAAAACTGACACCCTTAAGGTTTGATTCTATCATTCGGTTGACAGCATTGCATCCGCCGCCGCCTACACCTACAACGATGATCTTTTCCTGAGCGTCAGGTAATTGTTCAAATTGGAAATTCAGGGCCATTTCATATCCTCCCAGACGAAATAATAATTATCTAAAGTATTGTATCATAAAGTAAGTATCAGTGCATAACTTTTTTATTCAATTTGAGGGCTGAATGCAAGGTAATTTCCCTTGCCCACCTTTATGACGCCTCTGGTTATGTCCTGCTTGTAGTGCTCCTCCACCAGCTGTCTGATGGCGGACATGTTTTCTATGATGTTCTGCGGTGTGCCCTCGCAGTAGTAATTGTCGTAAATATATGCCCTTACTATGACCGTGGAGAAATTTATCTTTTTGAAGTAAAGATCGCTCTCCTCCATTACGGATATCATCGAAAGGGTGTCATTCAGAAGATAGGCCTGCTCCACCTTCAGGGGGCTTCCGGGCTGCATCTCGTTGATGGTCATGCCAAGCAGCTGAGGAAGCACCGGCTCCTGATCAGTAAGCCGCAGCACCATGCCGTCCGCGTCGATGAGTATGAACTCCTCTCCATAGGGCACTGCTGCGTACTCCAGCCTCTCCTCAATGTTTATTTTTATGGTGCCTCTGGGCACTTTTTTGATCTCTGCCAGCCTTATGTATGGGTCGCTGAGCAGAGCGTCCTTTGCGTCGATGGTCTTGGTCTCAAAAAGGTTATAGCCCGTCTTAAGACCGGATATCTCCACCACCTGAGCCTTGGTGTAATAACGGTTGCCGCTGACCTCGATATCAGTGATGGTGAAGAAATCGGACCTGGCGAAGAAATACAGTCCGACGCATACAGCACAAAAAAGCAAAAATCTGAGGAAGGGATGCTTCTTTCTCCTCCTCTTTTTCTTGCTCTTCTTTCTGACCTTATCCTGCTCGTCCTCGTAGATGGCGGACTCGTAGCCCGACAGCTCCTCTCCGGTCAGGTAGTCGTCAGCCTCTTCTTCCTCTTCGATCTCCTCGATCTCCTCGTAGTCGGTCTCCGGCTTATTGTCCATGTCCTGATGACTAAATATTCAGATTCTGATAGATGATGTCAGCTGCGTCCAGTCTTGCGATCTTCACTGCGGCCTCCGACATGGCATTTAGTCTTTCGGGGCTTTCCAGAAGGGAAATGACGCTTCCGGAAAAGAGCTCCGGATCGTCCTTCATGCTGCTTTCCTGAAGCAGGAGCGCGGCGCCGCTGTCAGCCACAGCCTTCGCATTGTGGAACTGGTGGTTGTTGGTGACGTTGGGCGACGGGATGAGCACGCTGGGCTTTCCGCAGGCAAGAAGCTCGGATACCGCGATGGCTCCGGCTCTGCTCACCACAAGATCCGAGGCGCACATAAGGGTTGGCATGTTGTCCGCATAGGGCAGCAGCCTGGTGTTTTCGGGCACCCCGCCCCTGGCATCGTACTCAGCCTTGATCTCGTCAAAATAACGTCTGCCTGTAATAAATATTAATTTTATACCATCAGCTGCAGTTTCGCAAGAAAAGCTTAAGGCTGCCTTGTTTATTATTTCAGCTCCGAGGCTGCCGCCGAAGATCAGAAGGATGCGGTCCTCTTCGGAATACCCCAGTTCCTGCCTGCACTGAGCCTTGTCAAGCACCTTAAAGGCGGATCTTATGGGATTGCCGCTGAGCACAGTCTTTTCCGGGTGCCGGAACTGGTCTTTGCTGCTTTCAAAGCTTATGAAAACCTTGGTCGCGTAGCGCTCCAGCATCTTGTTGGAAACGCCCACCACAGCATTCTGCTCGTGTATGTAGCAGGGAACTCCGAGCCTTGAGGCCGTCATGATGACGCTGCCCGTAACATAGCCGCCGGTTCCGATGGCCACATCCGGCTTAAAATCCTTCATGATATGATAGGCCTCCTGGCTGCCCTTCATGGCGTCCCGCAGGGTCTTTATGTTGCTCACAAGATGGTGACGGTCGATGCCTGAAGCGTCGATGCCCCTGATCTCATAGCCCGCTGCAGGCACCAGGGAATTTTCCATGCCCTTTTTTGTCCCGATGAACAGTATATTGGCATCCGGGTGATGTTCTTTTATCTTGTCGGCGATGGCGATGGCAGGATAGATATGTCCGCCTGTGCCGCCGCAGCTCATTATAACGTTCATGGCAGCTCCCTTATATCTCTCTGACCTTGGCATTTTCAGTATGCCTTGAAATATTGAAAAGTATACCCATTTCCATGAGGAACAGTACGCTGGCATTTCCGCCCTGGCTCACGAAGGGAAGGATTACTCCCGTGGGCGGGAAGGAGGCACTTACGACGGCGATGTTCAGTATCACCTGCAGGGCCAGATGGAGGGTTATTCCTGTGGCCAGCATCATCCCGTAGTAGTCCTTGATGCTGACGCAGACCTTGAAGCAGCGCCAGATAAGGAGCAGATACACGAACATCAGCGCCAGCACGCCGAAGTAGCCCAGCTCCTCTCCTATGATGGCCAGAATGAAGTCATTCTGGGGCTCAGGCAGGTAAAGGGTCTTCTGAACGCTTTTCCCAAGGCCCACGCCGAATATGCCGCCGGAGCCTAAGGCCAGCAGACCCTGCACCACCTGGTATCCGCTGCCAAGAGCGTCCTTGAAGGGATCGAAGAAGGTCACCACCCTCTCCCTTATGTGCGCCGCCTGAGACAGATTTATTATCAGTACAAAAAGGGCTGCGCCGCCTCCAAGAGCCAATCCCACCAGCCACCAGGAAAGTCCCGCCACGAACATCATGCCCGCGCAGATCAGAACCACCAGGCCCGCGGTGGAGAAATTGGGCTGCTTATATATCAGGAAGAAGGCAGCTCCTGCGATGGCCCCAAGGGGTATAATGCCCCTGGTCCAGCTCTTTATCTTCTCCGGATCCTTCGCCAGATAGTAGGCAAAGAAGAGTATTACGCAGGTCTTCATGACCTCTCCGGGCATTACAGTGAAAAGCTTGAAATCCAGCCATCTTGTGGCGTTGTTTATGGTCTTGCCAAGGGGCGTGAAGATGAGCAGCAGGAGGATGAAGCCGACAGCGATGGCCGGTATGCCAGCCAGCTTGAACCAGCGGTAGTCGATGTTGGCGCAAAACAGGAACACGACCCAGCCAAGAGTTGTCCACATGGCAGCCTCCTTAAGGAATTTCAGTGGATCTCCGGATTTGCTCAGGGCCTGATAATAGCTGGAGCTGAAGATCATGATCAGGCCAAAAAGGGTAAGCGCCATAACAAACACCACGATCATGAAATCTCCGTCGGTGCGCTTCTGTGCCTTTATCTGAGCCTTTCTGGCCTTTTGTTTCAGTTCGTTCAGCTTGTCTGCCATTTTAAAGTCTGTTTACTATGTCCTTGAAATGTTCACCGCGCTTCTCGTAGCTGGTGTACATGTCCCAGCTGGCGCAGGCGGGAGAAAGAAGCACCGTATCTCCGGGAGAGGCAAGCTCCCTGCCCTTCGCGACGCACTCCTCCATGTCTCTGCAGAATACCATGTCAGCCTCCGGGAAGCCGCAGGCTCTGGCATCCTCCGCGAACTTTGGAGCGGTCTTACCAAGCAGCAGCAGCTTTTTCGCCTTGCCTCCGAATGTTCCCACCAGCTCCTTGAGGTCCGAGCCCTTTTCATAGCCTCCCGCGATCAGCAGTGTGCCGTGCTTGGTGGCTGCGATTGCCTTTTCGGTG
>JAEEPD010000125.1 GCA_016284575.1 Bacillota bacterium
CGCCAATATGCAGATGGAGACCGTTGGCGGCGGCGCAGGAAAGGTCTTCGGAAGGCTGTTCTCCGGCGAGAGTCTGTTCCAGAACGTATACACCGCAAGAAACGGCAATGGCATGATAGCCTTTGCCTCCAGCTTCCCCGGCTCTGTAAGGGCTATTCAGATCACTCCGGACAGACCGGTCATCTGCCAGAAGTCCGCATTTCTCTGCTGCGAGAAGGGTGTTGAGCTCTCCGTTCACTTCCAGAAGAAGTTCGGAGCCGGACTCTTCGGCGGCGAAGGCTTTATAATGCAGAAGCTCAGCGGAAACGGTCTTGCCTTTATCGAGATCGACGGCTCCGCAGTGGAATACGACCTTCAGGCCGGGCAGGAGATGATAATCGATACCGGCTACCTGGCAATGATGGATGGAAGCGTCAGGATGGACATAGTACCTGTTAAGGGCGCAAAGAACATAATCTTCGGCGGTGAAGGCCTGTTCAATACCGTGGTCAGCGGACCGGGTCACATAGTTCTTCAGACCATGCCTCTGTACAGCTTTGCTGCTCAGATAGCAAGGTGGATACCCTCGGGTAAGGACTAAGCTCCGGCAGGCTGCTCTGCACTGAAAAGCACGAAAAAACTCCGACCCGTCCGGGCTGGAGTTTTATATATGCATAGTGTTTTTTAGCTGAAATATCTGAATACGCCTTTAACCTTGCCTACTATCCTGCAGTCGGGGACGATGATGGGATCCATGGCAGGATTCTGAGGCTGCAGGCGGATGTGACCCTTTTCCTTATAGAAGGTCTTTACGGTGGCTTCGCTTTCTATGCCGTCTATCATGGCGACCACGATGTCTCCGTTCTCCGCGTTGCTCTGCTCCTCCACCAGGATATAGTCCCCGTCGAAGATTCCGGCTTCTATCATGGAATCTCCGTGTACCGTGAGCATGAAGTTGTTGCCTTTGCCAAGGTATCTGGTGGGCAGGGGGAAGGAATCCTCGATGTTCTGCTCTGCCAGTATGGGCGTACCTGCCGCTATGCGGCCCACCACAGGTACATCCGTTACACCCTCCCGTTCAGGAAGGGGCTCAGTCTTTGGCTGAAGGGCGCTTTTGTCCGTAAGCTCCAGTGCCCGGCGCTTGTTAGGGTCCGGCTTTTTTATATAGCCCTTGTCCTGCAGAATGCCAATCATCTTCTGGACCGTTGATGTGGATTTAATGTTGAGGGCGGCGCAGATATCCCTTACCGTGGGGGGATAGCCCCTTTCGCTTATATATTTCTGGAGGAATTGATATACCGCCATCTCCTTGCTGTTTAATTCCTGCATTTTTGTGTCCTTTCAGCTGCAAAAAACGTCTATATTTATGCTAAAATGATTTTAGCACACAAACATGCGTTTGTAAACATTTGTTCAACAAATAAAGAGGGGAAAAATGAAAAAAACTGTATCTGTAATAATCACACTAATCCTTCTGCTGGGGCTTTGCTCCTGTCAGGGACAGCAGGGCGGCGGCAGCGTCAAGCCGCTGGAAAAGGCAAGTCTTCAGATAGCTCTCGAGGACTGGCCTGTGGTGGACGGCGCCACAGCCTTCCTGCCTTACTATGAACACATGGCTGCTCTGATGCTGGATAAGCCCAGGGATGAAGCCCGGCAGTACATCTTCTGCAGCACCACTGACTACGCCTATCCAAAGCTGGCGGATAAGGAGGTGGATCTGATATTCTGTCTCAGGCCTTCGGAGGATCAGGTGAGGTATGCCAAGGAGCGCGGCGTGGAGTTCGAATGCGTGCCCTTTGCCAACGAAGCCTTCGTTTTCTTCACCAATAAGGACAACCCCGTGGACAGTCTTACCGTAAAGCAGCTCCATGATATTTACGCGGGAAAGATCACCAACTGGAAGGAGCTGGGCGGCAAGGATCAGCCCATAATCGCCTATCAGAGGAGCGAGGGCAGCGGCAGCCAGACCGGGCTTTATCTCCACGTTATTCCTCAGAACGAGGTGATGGAGCCGCCAACGGAGCAGCGCATCGCCACCATGGGTGAGATCGTGGATGTGGTAGCCAATTACGACAACGCTCCCGGCGGTCTGGGTTATTCCTATCTTTACTTCGTGACCAATCAGCATTTTGACGAAGACATAAAGCTGTTGAAGATAGAAGGCGTGGAGCCCAGCAATGCCAACGTTTCCGCAGGTAAGTATCCGCTGATCTCAGAGGTATGTGCCGTTTTCAGAAACTATGAAGCCGAAGGCAGCCTGGTGAGGCAGATAGCCCAGTGGTGCATCTCAGACGAAGGCCAGCAGCTTGCAGGCGAGGAAGGATATGTAGGGATAAAGTAACAAATGAA
>JAEEPD010000001.1 GCA_016284575.1 Bacillota bacterium
CTGTGCAACGCTGCTTACCGCGCCGTCCAGAACGGGGAAGCTCTGTCCGCCCAGGACGGTGATGCTCTCAGGAGCCGCAGGGGAGGGTGTACAGGTCTCGTAGAATACGTTTATCCTTGTATCGCAGACGAGGATGGAATTGGTGGCAGAGGAATAGATGCAGACGTCGTACTGCTTAAGATCCGAAGCCTTTATCTCGATGCCGTTCTTGTAGATCCTGTAGCTGCCGGAGCCTGCAATGGCGGAGAGCCCGGCTGTGCTGCCATCCTTACCGATGATGACTGCCGCTCCGCCTATACCTGCGGTGACAGTACTTTCAGGTATGAAGGTGAGGGCTTTTCCGTCTGCATTTGTAACGACTCTGCCCTGAGAACCTGTAAGAGTAGTCGCTTCGATATTGGAGTATAGGGGTACTGCAGTGCCGTCGCTCAGCTTCATGGCTCCCTTGGATCCATCAATGGAGCGGAGGGTGGTCCTTTCTCCTACGGTGTAGAGAGTCCCGCCTCCATCTTTTGGAGTGCTCAGCGCCCTCACAAACAGCCTTGCGGCCTTGCTTCTGCTGATGGATTTTTCGGCGTCGCCGCGCTTTATTCCTGTGCCCTCCAGAAGGCCTATCTCCTCGGCTTTGTCCATGACGCCCATGGGCCAGATGAGGCTGGAATCGTCATAGCCGAGTATTCTCAGAAGAATGGTCACAGCCTCGTCTGCCTTGATGGCCTGATCCGGCTTAAAGACTCCGCTGGGGTAGCCGGATATGATCCTGGGGGTGGATTTGGCTGCGAAGTTGATGTATTTGTAGGCCCAGTGGTTTGGCGCCACATCCGGGAAGATGGTGATGGTGCTGTATTTGCCGATCTCGCTTTCCTGAAGCTTAAGATGTATGGCCATCTTGCAGAACTGAGCCCTGGTGAAGGTGCCATTGGGGTTGAACTGCCCCTTGCCGTTGCCCTCCACAACGCCCATCACTCTTAAGATCTCCGCAGCCACGGCTGTGTCCTTGTCAGTTATATCCGTGAAGGAGCCGGAGGCAGCGTGTACCGGCAGGGCGCTGAGTAGCAGCGTCAGTACCAGTATTGCAGTAATAAATTTCTTTCTCATATCTCAATACTCCTTTATTCAGCTCGAAGAGCCTCAACAGGCTGCAGATTGGCGGCCTTCCAGGCAGGGTAGCTTCCGAATATCAGACCCAGGAAAATGGACAGACCGAGGGCTGCCGCGGTGACCCATGGCAGGGGCCATATGGTTATGTGATACAGCAGGTTCCCCAGTACAAGGCTTCCTATGGTCCCGAAGAAGATGCCCACCAGACCTCCCATGCCGCAGAGCATGCCTGCTTCAATAAGGAACTGGCTTATTATTGAGCTCTTCTGGGCTCCGATGGCCCGCCTTATGCCTATTTCCTTTGTCCTTTCAGTTACGGTAACAAGCATTATGTTCATGATGCCTATTCCGCCTACCACCAGGGATATGGCAGCGATGCCGCCAAGCACAAGGCTGATCATGGTCAGATACTGGTTTTCGTACTGCTGCCAGTTGCTTTCGCTGTAGACGTTGTAGCCGCCTGTGCGGTTGTCCACAAGGCCCTTGAGGAAGCCTCCGATGAGGCTCATGGCTATGGGAAGGCTTTCGGAATCCCTGGCCTGGACCTGGAACTCAGTGGGGGCTTCTCCTCCCAGTACTCTTCTGGTGGTGTAGGGGAGGAGGATAACATTGTCGTTCTGATTGAACTCCGTGCCGTCACCCTTAGGCGACAGCAGGCCAACAACCTCGAATTCGTTGCCGTTGAACAGCAGCTTCTTTCCAATGGGATTCATTCTTTCGAAGAAGTAATTGGCTGCCTCAGGTCCTATAACGCAGACCTGGTGATAGTCCTCGATATCCAGAAGGGTAAGGTTTCTGCCCTTGGCCAGCTCGTAGCTGTTGACTATCAGGTACTGATCAGATGCATAAAAGCTTCTCGGAGGAGCGCTCTTTACACGGCCTGTCTGTTCGTCGTATTCGTACTGAGCGTTGGCGGTGGTCTTTGTACCGTAGCTGACAGTGGCGTTCACATAGCCCTGAGGCGAAACTCCCAGAACGTACTCGCTTATGGAATTGCAGTAGTTGTAAAGGTCAGGGAAGTAGTCCTTCCCGGTGCTGTTTCCGTTTTCGTCCCACATCCAGCTGTAGATGCTGACGGTTATCTTATTGGAGCCCATCTGGGAATACTGCTGGCGGGTGTAGTCTTTCATACCCTCCATTACGGAGACGATGGTCATTACCGCTGCGATTCCGATGAATATGGACAGTATGGTAAGTATGCTTCGGCCGCGCTTTCCCGCGATGGAGCGCCAGGCCATCTTAAAGGACTGAAGTATATTCATTGCTTCACCCCCGTATCTTCAATTATCTTTCCGTCCGCTATCCTTATCCTGCGGTTTGCCTGGGCGGCAATGCTGTTGTCGTGGGTGATAAGTATAACGGTGGTGCCTTCCTGATTGAATTCCTTAAGGAAGGCAAGTATATCGTTTCCGGTCTTGGAATCCAGAGCTCCTGTGGGCTCGTCCGCCATGATTATCTCGGGCTTTGTGGCTATGGCCCTTGCAATGGCCACACGCTGCTGCTGACCGCCGGAGAGCTGGGAAGGGTAGTGCTTGTACTTGTCCGCTATACCCATTTTCTCCAAGGCGTCTTTTACCATGTCGAAGCGCTGGTCGTACCTGATGTTCTGGTAGATGAGGGGAAGTTCCACGTTTTCCTGCACTGTAAGGGTCTTGACCAGATTGTACTGCTGGAAAATGAAGCCTATCTCCTTGTTCCGTATCCTGGAGAGCCGCTTGTCCGAAAGCTCCTTTACATCAGTTCCACGCAGCAGGTAATCCCCACGGGTGGGTACGTCCAGGCAGCCCAGTATGTTCATGAGCGTGGACTTTCCGGAGCCCGACTGGCCGACGATGGCTACGAATTCGCCTTCGTCTATATTGACGCTTACGCCGTCCAGAGCACGGACCTCGCTTTCCAGACCTTCCGCGTATATCTTGTATACGTCTTTAGTCTCGATAAGTCTTGCCATGGTCTAACCCCAGTAGCCGTCGCTGCTCATCATCTGGATGAAGATCTCCCAGCCATCCTCCAGGCCGCTCTTGATCTCAACATTGTTTATATCGGAGATGCCGGTCTCCACCTCTACAGCCACATAGCCTTCGGGGATCTCTGTATCCTGCCATGCCAGCTCCAGGGGCTCGCCCATGTAATTTGCGCTGTTTACATAGACCACCTTGACCTCCCTGCCGTCGGCGGTCTGGCTCTGGTGCACTGCCTGTACCGGCACCACCAGAATGTTCTCTGCCTGGCTTGCCACCAGGTCGTACTGAATGTAGGAATTCAGCTGTATGGTTCCCGCGGAGTTGTCCGCGCTGATGACGATGGGGTAGGTGGCTACGCCATTGTTGATGGTGGAGTTGAGGCTGACCTGAGTGATCTCGCCCCAGGTGGCGTTGCCCCACTGGTCCAGATTCACCATCATGCCGGGCTTGATGAAGCTGATATTTCTTTCATCCACATTGGCATTGATGATGATGGTGGAGTCGTCGGAGATGGTGACCAGACTCTGGCCCATCTGAAGCTCCTGTCCGGGCTGAACGGAGAGGCCGATGATCTTTCCTGAAATGGGTGCCACTGCATTGCAGTTGGCCAGGTCCAGCTGGGCTTTTTCAAGCTGCTTTCTGGCTTCGTCCAGTCTGTTTCTCAGATCGAACATCTCGCTGTCGCTTCTGCCGCCATCGATCTCGATAAGGGTCTGTCCGGCCTTTACATCAAGGTAGTTATAGAGCTTGTATTTCTTTACGGTACCCGCTACTGTGGTACGTATTTCCTTAGTGTTGTAGTATTCCAGCTTGCCGGATTCATAGGGATACATTTCCACGCCGTCGGAGCTGACTGCCCAGGCGGATGCAGTTATGCCCTCAACCAGGGTTCCGGGGTTTGGAACGACTATGATGGCACAGAAGAGCTTGGTGCCTTCCTCGGAGATGCGGGTGACCATGCGGACCTCCTCCACCTCGCCCTCCACGCTGGACATGAAGGAGGGAAGGGATACGTTCATCTTCATTCCCTTTGTGATCTTGCCTTCATATGCGTAGCTGTAGTACTGCTCAAGACGAAGGCGGGTGTCGTCGATGAGGGTCGCTATGGTGGTTCCCTCGTAGATCTCATCTCCCTCGGAAATGCTTGAAGCCACGTTTATCAGCTTGCCGGAGTAGGGTGCCTTAAGATTAAGACCTGACTGGGCCTTGATCTTTTCCGCTATCTGGTTCTGAATGCCGTTTACAGTGTCCTGAGCGGTCTGCACCGCGTTCTGCGCCCCCTTTGATTCGATTGTGAACAGGGGATCTCCTTCCTGGACCACCTGCCCCTCCTCGACGAACACGTCTATGACTGTGCCGGAGGCGCTTAAGGTGATGGTCTCGCTGTTCTTGGCTTTGGTGATGCCGCTGCCGTTGACTGTGGATGTTATGGACCCGATGCTTACGAAGCCCGTCATGGGGGTCTGCTGGCGCTGATTGCCGCTCATCTTGCTCTTGATGAAGCGATAGCCGAAGAAGCCGGCGGCAGCCAGGATCAGAAGCAGAATCACCCATTTGATCCACTTGTTTTTCTTTTTCATGTTCAATACTCCTTTTATCCATATGCCTTTAAAAAGGCCTTTAGTATTCTATCATAAGCCTGTTGATTGTACTATATTTAGTAACGAAATTTAGTGCCGTTTCGTCACATATAATACAAAATATTGTGGAAGATAATTCTTTCTTAAAAATTACTGTAGCGCGTTGAAGTTTTTGTGTTACAATCTCTGCATGAAGAAATTTGCCATATACACGCTGGGATGCAAGACAAATCAATATGAAAGCCAGATGCTGGCCGAGCTGCTCAGAAAAAAGGGCTGGGAGCAGGCCGAGGAGCTAAGGGAGGATTCCAACGAGGAGAGCTCTGCAGAGCCTGCCGCTGCTGATGCCTACATAGTCAACAGCTGCACGGTCACTGCCATGGCTGACAGGAAGAGCCGTCAGTACATAAGGCGTGCGAGAAGGCAGAGCCCGAATGCCATCATAGCTCTTATCGGCTGCTATCCCCAGACTCATCTTAAGGAAGCTGAAGCCCTGGAGGAGGCCGACATAATCCTTGGGACTCAGAACAAGCAGCAGCTTCCGGAGCTGATTGAAAAGGCCCTTCGGGAGAAGGAGCTTACAGGGACAGTTTCCGGAGCGGAAGCTGTAGCCTTAAGGAATCCTGATCTGGACTTCCCTTCGGAATACTGCGACCACGCTCCCATCTTCGGAAGCGAATCCCGCACCAGAGCTCTCATAAAGATCCAGGAGGGCTGTAACCGCTTCTGCAGCTACTGCGTCATTCCCTACGCAAGGGGACCGGTGCATTCAAGGCCTCTTGACAGCATAGTAAAGGAGGCCGAAGGCCTTGTGGCTGCAGGCTTTAAGGAGATAGTGCTTACCGGGATCAACACTGCTCTTTACGGCTCAGACTGGCCGGGGGTGGAGATCAGCGGCATAGACGCTGTGGTGGAAGCCGTTAGCGCCATCCCGGGGGACTTCCGCATCAGACTGGGATCTCTTGAGCCGACGGTGGTCAATGCGGATTATGTCAGAAAGCTCTTTAAATACGACAAGCTCTGTCACCACCTGCATCTTTCCGTGCAGAGCGGAAGCGATGCTGTCATAAGCGCCATGAACCGCCACTACAGCTCGGAGGAGTACATGGAGATAGTGGACGCCCTCAGGGAATTCGATCCCTGCTATGGCATCACTACGGACATCATAGTGGGTTTCCCGGGAGAGACGGAGGACGACCTTAAAGCCAGCATGGAGCTGTCTGAAAAGGCCAGATATCTGAAGGTCCACTGCTTCCCATATTCCGTCAGGCCCTTTACAAGAGCGGCGCTCATGGATGGCCAGATACCCATGGACGAGAAGAGGGAAAGAAACAGGCGGCTCATAGCCTTCGCAGACCGCGTATCCCTGGATTTCAGGGCATCCATGGAGGGCACTGAGCAGAGGATACTGGTGGAGGAGGACTGCATCATAGACGGAAAGCCTTACTGGAAAGGCCATGCCTCCAACTTCTGCCCCGTATACATGCCTGAAGAAGGAGACGAAGATCTCCGCAATACATTCATTAGCGTTACAGCCGGAAGACCCGTCAAGGACGGCGTTTACGGCAGAAAGGAATAAATATGGACAATTGCATTTTCTGCAAGCTCGCATCTAAGGAGATACCCACCAACGTGGTGTACGAGGATGACACCGTCTTCTCCTTCCTTGATGCAGACCCCCAGGCTCCCGTACACTTTCTGGTCATCCCCAAGAAGCATGTAAGCTGCCTGGACGAATGCACAGAGGAGGATCAGGAGCTGCTTGGCCACATGCTTCTGACAGCTAAGAAGCTGGCGGCAGAGCAGGGGCTTGAAAATGGCTACAGGATCGTTATCAACACAGGAGACGACGGCGGACAGACCGTAAAGCATCTGCACATGCATGTCATGGGCAAGCGCAGCATGAACTGGCCACCGGGCTAAACTACAGGAAACTTCAATGGAAACACTCAGCGAAAGCCGCGTTAAAAACGCCCAGAGGGGTCTTCTTATAGGCGGCATACTTGTAATGTTCACTCAGCTGGCCATCTCCAGCAACTGCTTTTCCCTTTTCGTAATACCCATCTGCGAAGATCTGGGCTTTGCGAGAGGGCAGTTTTCCATGCTTCAGAGCCTGGGCTCCCTTGGAGGCGCCATCGCGTCCTTCTTCAGCGGGAATCTTTTCAGCAGAAGGGGAATCGTAAGGATCATGCGCATGGGCGCCATCGGCTGCGCATTGGCATATGCTATGCAGAGCATATCCACGCAGCTCTGGCAGTTCGGCATCATCTGCTTCATAGTCGGCTTCTGCAACACTCTTGCCACCTCCATGCCTCTGGCGCTTCTGATCGGCGAGTGGTTCACCGGTAACCGCAACACCATAACCGGCATAGTCATGACCGGCAGCGGCTTCGGCTCGACCCTTTTCATGAATGTCGCCAGCAGCCTGATACTGAACTACGGCTGGCGCACCGCGCAGCACATCCTGGTGGTGATCATGGCTGTCATCAGCCTGGGCGTGGACTTCCTGCTCCTTAAGGAGCCCCCGAAGAACCTGAATGCGGCATTAGGAAAAGCCGGCAAGGATGAATCTGCGGAGATAAAGCTTACGGAGGCGGACCTGCAGGCAGCCGCCCCCGCGCTCAATTTCTTCACACCGCGCAATGTCATAATGGGATGCATAATGGCAGTCATCGCCATAGGCGTGAGCTGCTCCATGAGCCCCATAACGCCATTTCTTCAGGACATAGGCTACAGCCAGAGCTTCGCCGCCGCTGTATATTCCGGCGTGATGATGTCCTCCGCCATAGGCAAGATATTCCACGGCATCGCTCTGGACAGGCTGGGCGTAAGGAAGAGCTGCAGCATAATGCTGGTCCTGGCCATCATAGGCGTTTTTGCCACCATTTACTTCAGATCCCCCATATTCTCCGTGCCACTGGCCCTTGGCGTATTCTTCGTCAGCTCCCTGCAGGTGGTGGCGTCTCCCGCCATAGCGGACTATCTGGTGGGGGAGGAGAACAAGAAATTCTTCCTGGGCAAGCTTAACATCTTCATCAGCGTGGGCTACCTGATCGGCCCGGTGCTCTACGGCGCCTTGTATGACCATTTCGGCAGCTACATACCCGGTTTCTGGGTGGCGATAGCGGTCTATGGATTCAGCCTGGCAGCCATAAATATGCTGCTTGGAGCCAAAAATCAAAAATAAAAGCATTTAGCATCAAAAAGTGCTTGCAGAGCAAATAACGCGAGTGTATAATCTCATCTGTTACTAAACAGGAACAGCGAGGAGGTGAGTTCAGAATGGCACAGGTATTTGTAAGAGAAGGCGAAGGTCTTGAGAGTGCTCTTAAGAGATTCAAGCGTTCTTGTGCTAGAGACGGAGTCATGGCCGAGCTTAGAAAAAGAGAATGCTACGAAAAGCCCAGCGTAAAGAAGAAGAAGAAGTCCGAGGCTGCACGCAAGAAGGCTAACAAGAGATACTAATCGAAAGACAAAGCTGCTCATATCCGAGCAGCTTTTTCATTTAGACGGGGTGACATTGGGTGACATTGGGGACGGTTCCTTTTGTCATCTTTTTGTGAGTGCAAAAGCGTCCGGGATAGTATATAATTATTTGAAATATGATAATTTCGAAAGGATATTTATGAGCGAGATAAGGATAAAACCGGGCACCACAGCCCAGCCCTCGGAGGTCTTCGGGATCTTCGATTCCAATATCAAAAGCATCGAAAAGGACTGCAATGTGCAGATTGGCATCCGGGGTGAGGAGATAATCATCGCCGGAGAAGAGGTGGAAAGAGCAGCCTCCATCATCAACGAGATGTACAAGGTGGTAGAGAGCGGCCAGCCTCTGGATGAGCAGAAGGTGGGGTATATAATTTCACTTTCAAGGGACGGCATCTCCTATACCCAGAGCAGCGTGGATAAGGACGTGATCTGCTACACCTTCAGGGGCAAGCCCCTGAAGGCAAAGACCATAGGTCAGAAGGAGTATGTCAAGGCCATACGAAAGAATGACATCAGCTTCGGCGTCGGTCCCGCGGGCACAGCAAAG
>JAEEPD010000126.1 GCA_016284575.1 Bacillota bacterium
CTTCTGTGTCTGGCTATGATGCTGGGCCTCGGGGGCTGCGCCAGCTATGACAACTTCAAAGAGGCCTTTTTCGGCAAAGAGGAGGAGGAGAATGTCATTTACTTCGGCATTTTCGAACCTTTGAGCGGCGCCGATTCTGAAGCTGCGTCTGAGGAGATCGCAGGCATAGAGCTGGCTCATGAGCAGTTCGGCTACGCGTCCTACGGCAGCGGAGAGAATATCCACACAGCCAGAGTTGATCTTTTCTATGCCGACAACAAGTCCGAGGTGGAAGGCGCCAAGGAGGCAGCTCAGGCCATAGTGGACAGCGGTTCGGTATTTGCCCTCGGCAGCTACAAGAGCGTGCTGAGCATGGCCGGAGGCGACATCTTCGCGGAAAACTATCTTCCTGCCATAGGCATCAGCTGCAAGAACCCACTGATCACCCAGACCAACGAATACTATTTCCGCGTCTGCTACATAGATTCCTACGAGGGCAACAGCGCGGCTCATTACGTGCACGATGCACTGGGCGAGGAGACCGTAGCCATCTTCATGAGGCAGGGCAACGACTACGCTCAGACCATCGCAGATCAGTTCCAGAGCACCATGGTCAGCCTCACGGGGGATCCGGAGAGCGTTGTGACAGTCAGCTATCCTGAGGGCATAGAGAATTACATGCCTTATCTCATAAGCCTGGAGCTTACAGGCTGCGAGACAGTCTTCTTCCCGGAAGGATCGGCGGAGGCGGCTAAGGTCATAAAATTTGCAAAGGAAAACGAGTTTGAATTCAACTGGATAGGCACCAGCAGCTGGAAGGACATAGTGTCGCAGGATCCCGAATACGGTACCGGAACGCGCTACCTGGACGGCATAGCTTATCTGGCGGATTACGATGCCGATATCAGCGAAAACACCACTGCCAGGAGATTTCTCATGGCTTACAGGGAAAAATACGGAGAGGATGCGGTCCCGTCGGAGAACTTTGCGCTTGGCTACGACGCCTATCTGCTGGCTTTAAGAGCCATTCAGCAGGCTGAAAGCTTCAGCGACAGATACCGGCTGGCCAGAGCCCTCACCAGCATATATAAAATGGACGGAGTTACCGGGACCCTTACGCTCAACTCCATCGGAGACCCCATAAAGGAGGTCGCGGTGGAACAGCTCTGGGGCACGGAGCTCAAGCAGGTCTATATCGTTACTCCCGCCTGGGGAGAATAGAACAGTTCAATAAATCTTAAGAGCCCCTCAGGGGCAGAAGGAGTTAATAATGAAAGAACAGAAAGATCTCATCATCGAAGCGCTGGAGCAGATCAGACCTTATCTTCAGAGAGATGGCGGCGATGTTCAGTTCGTGGACTATACCGAAGACAAGGTCGTACTCGTTGAGCTGCAGGGACACTGCGCAGGCTGCCCCTATTCTCAGGCTACCGTTAAGGGCGGCATCGAGCAGATCCTTCAGGAGCTGTTCCCTGGCCAGATCGAGGCTGTTGAGGCTGTAAACGCTTTCAGCTTTGAATAACGGAGGCTTTGCAGCGTGCTGATGGAAGCCAGTTCCGAGGTCAGAAGAGCCAGAAGAGAAGCGGAAAGAAAAAAGCGGCGCATCAGGAAAAACAGGATCATAGTATTTGTGATACTGTTGGCCATAATTGCGGGCGCTGCTTTTGCCATGCTCAGAATTCAGCAGAAAAAGGCTGCTGAACAGGCTGCGGCGGAGGCTGAAAGGCTGGCTGCTGAAGCGGAGGAGCGCAGGCTCAACGAAGCCGCGGATGTAAGGAGCAGGATCAAGCCTATGATACTGCCCCGAAAGACCATAAGTCTTAAGATAACATGCATAGGGGATATCATGGCCCACGGGCCTCAGCTTACAGCGGCGCTTCAGAGTGACGGAAGCTACGATTTTTCAGGCTGCTTCAAATATGTGGAGCCCTGGCTCTCTGAGGCTGATCTGACCCTGGCGAATCTTGAGTGCACCACTCCCGGCAGCAACTTCAGAGGCTATCCAAGCTTCCGCACCCCGGATTCCATTGTGGACGCCATGGTGGGTGCCGGCATAGACGTGGCTATCACATCCAACAACCACATGCATGACAGCGGCTACAACGGCATGATACGCACCATGGAGGTCTGCAAAGAAAAAGGCCTTGTGGTTTCCGGCACCAGAGCAGAGGGCGAGGAGCGCTGGCAGATAGTTG
>JAEEPD010000127.1 GCA_016284575.1 Bacillota bacterium
TCCACACCAGAATTTGATAGTAGGGATCGTTCTGGTGGCTCTGCCACTCCAGCCAGTAAGCCTGAAGGGCACCGTCGACGCTGGAAATGACTGTGTATGAAGGCTCGGATGCGTAGCGGCAGTCGCCGTCCGCGTACTGTCCGATAGCCGTGAATTCTATCTTCTGATGCTCCTGCAGGAAGCTGTCCGGCAGGGAGAGCTGAACCTTATAAAGGCCTCTCTTCGTATCAGTTCTGGCAGTTGCCACCTGAATGCCGTCAGCGTAGATATCCACTGCGTACTGGCTGCTGTGGCCCTTGTAGCTTACGGGGCCGTAGCCGTAGACCGTGAATTCTCCGTCCACGCTGTTCGCGGGCGAATAGATGCTCAGCTTGCCGCTTCTGGCACTGCATTCGCCTATGAAGTAGTTGCCGTCCCCGGCTCTGAGCCACGCACTGGCGCTCAGCTCGGAGCCCACGGTCTCGGTAACTGTGGTATTTACGGTGAGGGGGAAGCCGCCGTATTCATTAAGCTGATCCTGGGTCAGGGTCAGTTCAATGATGCCGTTGCTCTGTATTATGCCGTTTCCGCCCCAGCGGTTCAGGTCGAAGGCCTTTCCGTTGATGGTAAGGGACCTGGTGTTGATAAAGCCGGAGCCGATATTGGTCTGTCCCGTCTGGTTGGTGAGGATGTAAAGCTTCACTTCCCCTGAGGGATCCTGCGGAGTATTCAGCTGGCAAACCACCTCGATGTCCACCAGGCCTTCGTAGCGCTGGGTCACATTTACGTTGGATGCGCCGGTGTTGACAATGCCGTTGGCAACTGCGGCGGAGGGCAGGGTCACGGTCGTGTAGCCCGTAGCCTTGTCGCTTACGGTAAAGCTGCCGGCTGCCGCGTACTCCGTGCCGCCGGTCCAGCTGCTCTGATAGCTTTCGGGATCAAGACCGGTCAGATAGCTGCGGTTGACGATGGCGTAGCTGTAGCTGCCCGCGGGAAGATAAGGGGTGCTCATGTTGCCGCGGGTATAATTGGCGCCCACGCTCATCCTCGCTGCGCTGTTTCTGTGGTAAATGAGGCCTGTGCCGTCATAGATAAGCATGTCGAAGTCATCCATGCCGTTGCCGCCGCTCCAGTTGAAGACATTATAGCCCCTGCGGGTCATCTCCAGACCGGTCAGATGCTTGTAAAGCCTGCCGTCCTGCGTACCGAAGGCAAAGGTCCCAGTATACTCGGATTCATAGAAGCCATTGCTTTCGCTGTAGTACATTTCCAGTGTCAGGACTTCGCCCGCTGTTACCTGGCCCGGGTCCTCCAGAACGAAGGAATTGTCTCTGCGTCTTATGGGAAGCTCTGTTCCGTCGGCTTTCTTTACAACCAGCTTGCTGATGTGATAGGGGCTTAAGATCCAGCTTCCATTCTCCGCATGGTACTTGATGCTGTCCATGACCACCAGGCCATCCGCCAGGGGTATCTGCATGTTTACGGTTCCGCCCAGATCCGAGGCCTCAAGAGTCTTCTCGTAGACAGCCCAGCGAAGATCGCCCATGCTGGCGTAAAGGACTGAGCCTGCGGTCACTTTGTTTATGGTGAAGCTGCCGTTTGCGTCTGTGCGTACGTATTCCGTGGCGCTGTAGCCATCATTGCCGTAGCGGGTGATGTAAAACACGCTGTTTCTGATAGCCGTGGGTGCGCCGCCTTTCAGGTCCTCGTAAACGGCGGTGCCGCTGACGGTCCCCATGGGCTTTTCCTTAAGGGGCAGCTCTATTCTGCGGCTGTTTTCACCGGACTGGGCCGCCTGGCCTGTTATAGCCACAGGATCGGAGTCCGTGTAGTAGACGCTGCTGCTCCAGGAAGGCCTTGCCACCGCATATACTGTTTTCCCAACGAGCACCGGATAGTAGGAGCTGGTGGAGAGCAGCTGGGTGCAGGCCGCATCGGCATACCAGAAGTAGTCCGAGTAGACATAGCTGCCGCCGGCGGTGGCTTCAACATACACGTATTCCGAGGTCTTCGGAGTGAAGTTCAGTGCCGTCTGTGTCACCTGGCCGTTTGTCAGAGTAATGTCCACCGGAGCGTCCAGGTAGCTCATGTAGCCGTAGCCGTCAACCCAGCCCCTGATGTCCAGGCTGTAGTCTCCGGCCTTGAAGCTGTCGATGGTTATGGTGGTTGTGTCTTTGTAAAGATTTTTATAGTACTGCACTGCTGTGCCGTCTGAGATCTCCAGCATGGGAGAATACTGCCAGCTGCTGTCTCCTGAAACCGTCAGCTCCAGACGGGGCGCCACCTCCTTGTTTACATCAGCTGTCACCTCTGTGCCGTTCACATCGAAGACCAGCTTTTGCACAGAGGCTGCGTCTGCGGGAAGCTCGCCGTTTCCGTAAAGAGAGCTGTAGTAAACCTCGCTCCCTATGATATCGGTCTGTGGAGCTCCGCTGACATCCGTATAGCACAGGGTGATGGAACAGGTCTCGTCCTCTGTCAGATCTCTGTTCAGAGGCAGATAAGCGCTGAAATCACGATTCCTGACCAGTGTTCCATAATCAGTCTCGGACAGGTAGATGGTGGGCTCACCGTCCGCCGCCACAGCCACATCCGAGATGACTATACTGAACTCCTTATTGGTGCTGTTTCCGTATGTGCCGATGATGGCAGCCTTCACGGTGAACGTGAAGGTGCCCGCCTGGGTAGGCGTACCGGAAATGATACCGCCGTCGCTTAAGGACAAGCCCGGGGGAAGCTCTCCGCCGGCAACGAACCAGGAGAATGTGCCTTCGCTGCTGTCTCCCTTGGTAGCATCCAGGGTCGCGGTATATGCCGTGCCGTGCTTGCCGCCGTTAAGGCTTGCGGTTGTGATGATGGGGGCCTGCTCGTAAACTTCCAGGGTCAGGGTCTGGGTATCGTAAAGCTCTCCCTGGGACGCCTTTACCTCGAAGCTGAAGCTTCCGGTCCGGTCCGGCGTACCCATCAGGTATCCGCCGGCGGTCACAGTCATGTCGCCGGGCAGCGCGCCGTTTTCCAAGGACCAGACGATGTCTTCGTCGCTGCTGCCCTTGGAGGCGTACAGCGTGTTCTGATACAGCCGGCCCACCTGGGCCCCCTCAACGAAGGTGGTGGTGATGGTGGGACCGTTTTTCGGAAGAACATCAGATCCCTTTTCAACGATTCTTACTATTCCGTCGGGTATGTAATACTCTTCGGTAGTTGTTTCGCTTATGTAAGTTCCGCCGGATGTCACTACTTTAAGCTTGTATTCTCCTGTTGCTGCATCAGGAATGACAACATCATGGATCCATATATCCAAGCCTGTATAGTCAGAATCACTGAAGACCTGGCTTTCATTCGTTCCGCCATAAGGCAGAGTCGAACCATTCGCCAGCTGGTAAACGTCAGAAAGAGATGAACCGTCCACCAGCCAGATCGACTGTATGGTACATGAAGACGTCAATGCCCTGCCGCCAGATATGCTTAACCGTACTGTCCCGGAATCATCTCTGGTAAGGTATCCGTCACTTTCTCCGTAGTCGTACTGGCCACCGGATGTAAGTCTGTTGCCATCATAGCTGATGAATGCAAGAACATTTGATCCACCGGCAAATACTGTCATGGGCATCAGCGACATTAGCATCGCTGCTGCCACGATCAAAGATAACAATCGTTTTGGCTTAGTTATCTTCATAATAGTTGTCCTCCTGTATGTGATAAAAAGTGTCCGCCCGCCGGCTGCCCTTGCCGTCTGGCTGTGACAATATAATTGACAGTTTATTTGTACTGCAAAACCCGCAATATTGGTATTGCGGGAAACCGCAATACCGCAACCGTTCGGAAAAAGCTAATTTACACGCCTTCATTATTCGAAATAAAGACAATAAAAAAACGGCGCCCATAAAGGTAAAACGCCGCTGTATGGCATAAGGAATTGCCGCTCGGAGGGCCCAGAAGCCGCCCTGCCACCCTAATGATATTCTCTGAACAGCTGTATAAGGCCGGCTCTGTTCCTGGCCCCGGTCTTGCGGTAAATAGAGGTTATATGAGCCTGCAGAGTCCTAAGGGATATGAAGAGCTCCGCCGCCATGTCCTTCTGGTCTGCCTCGCTCATGATAAGGGCTCTTAGCACATCCCTTTCCCTCTGAGTAAGATTGAAGTGCGCTGAAAACTCGGTCAGCAGGGTCTCCTGATCCTTTTCCGGCGCCTTCTCCTCTACTGAAGCCGCCGGGGCAGAAGCAACCTGGCCGGAAAGAATAAAAAGCAGAGTAAGAAGAGCGGAAAGCAATATGTATACAACTATCACCCAGGTGAACTCTCCCCTTGAAAGCACGGTGTCATAAATAATTATCCCAAGGGCCAAAGCGGGAAGCCTTACAGCCCTGCCAAGGCTCGGGTGATATCCGGCATTATCCTCAGTGACAGTGGCAAAAAGAGGCACGGTAAAATAAATGATGACTATCCCCGCAAAGAGGGAATAAAGGGATGCATTTATAAATATAGTGGTATCGCTGTTCATAAAAAGAGCGCCTGCAGAGGATGCTATCATTACAAACAAGACCATAAGGGATATACCCCTGAAGCCACCCTTGTCTATGACCCAGCCGCCAAAGGCCATGCCTGCGAAATAGAAAAGCCTCGGCAGAGTATACAGCTGCAGCCGCCCGCTGGCCTGAAGGGAGGTCAGGACCCCGTCGTTTAATCCGCCCATCATGGATATTATGGCAATGCCTGAAAGAAGCATCCAGCTCTCCGGAAGGACCCATGGCTCGCCTGAGAGCCCGTCTTGTGCAGCTTCCGTTTTCGTGGCCGATTCCCGCCCTGCATCGCTCCCGGCAAAGCTCAGGAAAAGCGCCGCCAGCATGGCTGCAGCAAGAAGCAGCACGTATACTGCCTCCAGAGGCTCCGCCAGAGCCGTTAGCACCTGAAGCACCGCCGCAAAGCACATTCCAAGGGAGCTGAGCCTGCCTATGCAGGGGCTTCCTTTCAAGCTGAGCGCTGAGGTACAGTAGGCTGAGGCTCCCACGATACCGGCAAAATAAAGGCTGAGAAGCACGGTTAAGCTCAGGAACAAAATGCTCCTGGCATTTATCATCAGCAGCATAAAAAGTGCCCCAAGTCCATAGACTGCGCTGATCGCAGTCTTTGAATCTCCAAAGCGCCTCCGAAGAGGCCCATAGGAAAGAAAGCCTGCCGCCATGGCAAAAAGATAGGCAATGCGAAGCACTGCAAAATCAGCCGCCGGAAGCAGCCTGAACATGACCTCGTCCGCAACTATATCGATGCTGAGGAAGTAATAGGAGGCTGCCGCCAGCAGCAGGACAGCTGCTTTATGTTTTTTATTCAAACTGCTGCTTTTCATAGGTAGTCCGGCTCCGTTCCGGCTATGCAGGAAGGCTCCTGCGCCTTAAGCTTTAACTGATTTTCCTGGCTCCTGAGGCTGAAAATCTCCTACGGAAGATTGATGCTCTCCAGTTTGCTGAAGCCTTTTCCGAACATCTGAACGTAATAGGTGTGACCGCCGCTCTGATACGCGCCTATGCCTATGTGGGTAAAGCTTGGCATAAGAATGTTCTCCCTGTGGCCGGGTGACTGCATCCAGTCGTCCATGGCCTGGTTTCCGTCGAGCTGCTCTCCGGCGATGTTCTCACCGGCCTGAGAGATGTTCTCCATAAAGTCCTTATCCAGCAGGCTTAAGCAGTCCCCGCCGCCGGGCCTGGTGTGGGAGAAGAGAGTCTCCAGCTCCCTTGCGCGTTTCATGGCCGCCTGCTGCAGGTCCGGGTTTATGGAGAGTGCTCCAAGGCCCTGAGCCGCCCTTTCCTGGTTGGTCCTTTCGAGTATCTGCCTTACGGCGTCCAGCTCGAATTCCGTGTAATCCTTAAAGAAGACATGGGGCTCCGCAGGATCGCTCTCCGAGACCTCTATGAGCGCCTTCTTAGGTGTCTTTATTACGTCTTCGCCGTTTATTATGCGCTTCACCAGGTCCGAATACCTGCAGTAGACCGCCGCGGCTTGAGCACGGTTCATCATGTTGTCGCCCTTGAAGGACCCATCGGAAAAGCCGCTGATCAGCCCAAGGTCATAGCACATGGCCACGTAATCCCTGTACTCAGCCTTAAGCGATGCTCCGTCTTTGATGCCCCCGACTATGGTGTCGAGATCGTACTGGGAGGGCTCCGTGTAGCCCGCAGCCATAAGAAGCTTTATGAGGACCCTTGCCATGTCGTAGCGGGGCATGGGAGAATCCAGATCCCCGCGGCTCATCCCGGGATCTAAAAGTCCCAGCTTTTCCGCTCCGAAGCCCGCTGCAAGCACCCAGTCCTTCGGATAAGCCGCCTCCCCCTCCGCCAGAGCATCAGGGTACACAGCCCTCATCATTATGGTCGTAAATGCCGCGTAGGACAGGGGGGATTCCGGCATGAAGTTCCGGATACCGGTCCTGGCGTTGAGGCTGCCCTCGATCACGTGTTCGTTAAAGGCCCGTTCTATCTCGCCTATGGCCCAGTGGTTCATGTCCACATCATTGAATATGCTGCTGCCGGCTGAGGCGGGGGCTGCGAAAGACAGAACCAACGCCAGAGTCAGAGCTGCGGATACAAACAGTCGCTTCTTCATAAGAGTATCCTCCGTTCATACACATATATTATGCGACGGACAGGCCCCTTTGCGCAATAAGAAAGGGTATGCAGATTAATTATCTGCATGCCCCTTCTATCAGTTGTGCTTATAGCCTTTCTGGCTTTTATTTCAGCCAGTTCTTCTCAGTTATTACGCAGTCGAAGCCGTGGATCTTTATGCGGTCCCCGATGTGGAGCTTATCCTTCTTTGCAAGGATATAGCCGTTGTTGACATCCTTGACGTAGGAATAGACCATCTTGGAGACGCGGCCGATCTCCTCCTCTTCGCCATCGATGAACACGGGCTCTCCGGGTCCTCCGTACTGCTTCGCACGGATGTAGAAGTTCTCCTCCTCATCGCAGACCTCAAAGCCCAACATCTCTCTGGCAGGACCTGCTTCCTTTATCTTCAGCAGAGCTTCCTTGCCGATGAAGTCCTTTTCCCAGTTGATGTTTGCGTCAAGCCCTACCTCCAGGGGATTGGTGTGAGCCAGATCTCTCATATAGTAGAAGCCGGCCTCTGTGGGCAGGGTCCATGCAAATACCTGGAACTCAGTCACCTCTTTTCCTCCGGCAGCCTTGACTGCCGCATCGATGGCATCCTGCACATCGTCAGCGTCCTCGGCGGCGCAGTACACCTCATAGCCCCACTTTTCGCCTGTGAAGCCTCCGCGGTTCAGGATTACGGACTTGCCTGCTATCTGAGCCTCTCTGTGGCAGAAGAACTTCAGCTTCGGCTCCCCATCCTCCAGAATGCTGCTCAGCACCTCCTTGGACCTGGGTCCCTGTATGCTGAACATGTGCCAGTCCTCGGTGATCTCGGAGGCATCGATATCATAACCATCTGAATGAAAATAGAACCAGTCGTCCATTTTGGTGCCATACAGGGTGGATACCCAGTAGCGGTCCTCATCCATGCGCATCACCACCACATCGTCGATGATCTCGCCGCTGTCGTCCAGCATGGTGGTATAGCGGTCGCGGCCCACCTCAAGGCCTGCGATGTCGTTGGGGAAGATATAGTCAAGGAAACGCTTCGCATCCTCCCCCTGCACCTCCATCAGCTGATGGGTGAAGAGATAATAGCCCACGCACTCACGGACAGCCATGTGCTCGGAGCGCTTCCATTCGTCATTTTTAAATATGTTCCTGTACATTTTGCGCCTCCCTTACATGAACTTGTCGATCTTCTTTGCGATCTTTATACGCATCATGCCCTTGGGGGAATCCTCCTCCCATACGGACCACTGGGCGTTGACCAGCGTTTTGACCATGCCCTGCCACATGTAGAGATGAGCCTCACAGAGGGACTGACAGCCGGTGATGGCCAGATCTCCGCGCTTTATCACGTAGATGACCTCATCCTTATTGAAGGCCTCCACCTCGTAGCCGCAGACAAGGGACTGGAGCAGCATCTCGATGACGCCGCCAAGGAGCCTTCCGTCTTCGCCTATGGAATCGGGCACGCCGAGCCACTCCCTGCAGGCCCTGATGGCGTATCTCTCACCGAACATGGCCTTTCCTGCCGCCTCCAGAACGCATTTCTTGATCCATTCCGCCTGCTCTGCGGTGGTATAGCCCAGCTTTACGGCGTTGTCGATGGCCGGGAGCAGGTAAAGGGATGCGGCTGTGCTCAGATTGACCATCTGATTGGAGGAATCGGTCTCGTTATTGGTGCCGTTCACGAACTTGTAATCGCACTCCTCGCGGAACATCATGGACTCGGCCACGCATTCCTCCTCTTCGGTGTATTTCTTGTAATCGTCGGATACTGCCGGGCCGAAGCTCTGCCAGAGCTCGTGCTCGGGAGCAGGATACTTTTCGCGGCTCTCGGCTATGATGCGGCAGTGTCTGTCGCCGCAGCCCTTAGCCTCGACCATCAGGTAATCCAGCTTGTGACCCTTGCGGTGGCGGGTCTCTGTGGCGTCAGCCTGACCCTGCAGGGACATGGTGGTGGCTCTGCAGAGCTCAGAACCCACGATGTCCCAGTCGCAGACATCCAGCTCCTTCTCGCAGCGGTAGGTGCCGAAATCCTGGCAGCGGCCGCACATCAGAAGAGCGTCGTCGCCCTTATCGCCGATCAGAGCGCCGGGATAGGAGCCGCACATGAAGGGATGTATGCCAAAACCGTCGTCGTTGGGATAGTTGATGCCTGTGTAGAACAGTCTGCCGTAGGCTTCCTTGCACATTTCAGAGGCTCTGGTGGCATAGTCGGGGATTATGATCCTGTAGGCCTGGGCCACAGCGGCGCTCAGCACCGCTTCGAATCTGGATGCATAGTGCAGCGCGTCCTGATAGCTCATAAGCTTGTTCCAGGGGGACTGGACGGCGTTGAACTGCTTAAAGCCTGCACCGTCACCGGAATTTGAGGGTATCCTTTCGTTGATCTTTTTACTCATTTTCTTCTCCTATTCTTCCTCAGGCGGATACTGATCGATAGCGGCCTGATAACTTACGATATTATGGGTCTGACCGCCATCCACCATGACGACCTCACCGGTGATTCCGTCGGAGGCGGGGGTGCAGAAGGTGTATGCCATGATACCGATCTGGTCCACCGGCAGCTGGCCGTCTGTCTGCCATACCATAAGCTCTTCGTAGAACTCATCCTGCTGCTCCTCGGTCAGATAGCTGCTTGCAAGATTACCTGCAGAGCCGGGGGTGACCATTGCACCGGGGGCGATGCTGTTGACCATGATGCCGAAGCGCTTAAGCTCCTTGGCAGCTTCGGTAGTGAGTCCCATGACTGCAGCCTTGCTGGATGCATAGTGGGGGTAGCCGCCGAATACGGGGTAAGGCATAATGGGGCAGTTGGAGGAGATGAGCACGATCTTGCCGTGCACGCCGTTTTCCTTCATGTATTTGCTTACGTGCTTTACTCCGAAGAAGGCACCCATTACGTTAACGTCGAAGACCTTTCTCACATCTCTTTCGTCTATGTCGTAAATGTGCGCGTAGTTCCATACAGCAGCGCAGTTTACGAAAATGTCGAGTCCGCCGAAGGTCTGGACCGCAAAGTCCACCAGCTCCTTTACCTGAGCCTCCTTGCTTACATCGGTGAGCTTGAAGGCAACGGAGCCTTTGAAGCCCTGCTCTTCAAGAAGGGGAATACTGGTCTCCCCCTCCAGCTCGGAATAGGACGCGATGACCACCTTTGCTCCGCCCTGAAGAAGTCTGAGGGTGATGTCGAAGCCAAGTCCGGAGGAGCCTCCGGTAACCAGGGCTACCTTGCCCTTTACTGAGAACATGTCTGCAAAGGGTCTTGCGTTCTTTATGTAGCCCTCCAGCATGCCTTTGTCATTTTTTGTGAATGCCATGTCGTTGTCTCCTTTTTTGCAGTCTGACGTTTTGAGCAGAATATCCCCGGGACAGAATATCTTTGCAAACATACTAATACCAAAGGGCTGCCCGGCGAAATACGCCGTTTTTGGGTTATTATTTATCTCAGGCCCTACAAAATGCGGGGCGCCCTGTGTTATACTTGAAAAAAGACGGATCATACAGATATGGGAGGCGGAGAAAATGAAACTCAATGCTCAGCTGATATATGAGGAGCTCTCAAAACGCTACAATGTAATGCTGTCCGGGCCGGCAGACCCGGAGCCGCTGCTTGAACGCCCCAGGTTCTACATGGAGGGGGATGAGGACTTCGAGGAAAACGGATTGTATCTTGCAACCGCGGAGCACCTTCCCAAAAGGCCCCGAATCCGCAGAAATGCGGTGCTGGTCTGTATAGGTGACAGCCTGGTCCTAAGCTATTACAGAGAACGTCTGACGCTGCTTCAGATAAGGGAACGAGCTGACTTTTTCAAGGTGTTCAATGCCCTTCAGGACATATTCGGCAAGTACGAGCGCTGGGAGAACCGGCTCATGCAGGACGTACTGGAGGCCGCTGACATTTCCAGGCTGATCAGCGATTCCGCGGACATCATCCCCTTCCCCTTTTATGTAATCGACAGCGCCTTCAGGTTCCTTGGTTCCAGCACCAGCGCTCTGGAAAGCGAATGGGTGCAGGCGGGAAGCGGCAGCCTGAATCCGGAGTCCTTCAGCAAGTATCTGTCAGCCTCAGAGCTTCAGACCGAGCGCCGAAACGCCTTTGTTCTTAAGCTGTTCGACAAGCCCGTGCTCTGCGTCAACCTTTTCGACCGGGCCGGAAGATATCAGGGATGCCTTTGCATAGACCTTAAAGACAGCGAGCCAAGTCAGGCCCTTTCCATGCTGGCGGAAAAGCTGGCAGGGCTTATAAACACGGCCATGGAGAGGAATCCCAGGTTCCTGGGAGAGGGCCAGATAAGCATAAAGAGCGTTATGCAGAGCCTGATGGAGGAGCAGCCCCTTGGCAGAGCCCAGAGGGCTATTCTTCGAACGTCCAACAACAGCACGCCCTATCTTTGCATCTGCATGCGGGGCAGCCGGGGCCAGCAGCTTCCAATGAGCTATATATGCGACGTTTTCGAGGAGAGTTTTAAGGATTCCTCCGCATTTGTTTTCGAGGATTCCATAGCAGCCTTCCTGAACAGCTCTGAAAAGGATTCAGATCAGAGGCGGAAGCTTTACCGGAGCATAAAGGATTTCTGCGGATCTCTTAAGCTCTGCGCCGGAGTCTCGACGGAATTCACAGAGCTTTTCAACATCAGGATGCACTATCTTCAGGCAAGGTCTGCACTGGAGGATGGACTGCTGCTGAATCCGGAGGATACGGTCTTTTATTTCTCCAGCTATGCGCTGACGGAAATGGTGATAAACTCTTTGGGCGGGCTTCCGGCTGAGGCTTACTACCCGGAAGGTCTGAAGGCTATATTCGAGCACGACAGGAAATCCCCCGTGTCCTATCTTGAAACCATGAGGGTGCTCCTTGAGGAAAATCTTTCATATACGGCAGCAGCGCAGAGGCTCTTCATCCACAGGTCAACGCTGCTCGACCGCATAGAGCGCATAGAAAAGGAAATGAATGTGGATCTGAACGATCCCGAGCAGCGGCTGCAGCTGGAGATACTGCTTAAGGCTCTGGATCTGGAGGAGGTAATGAAGAGCTTCCCGGGAAGATAGCAGAAGAAGACAATAAAAGCTCCCCTAGCGCCAGGCGCAGCAGGGGAGCTCAAGAAGGTTAAATATCTATATCTATTTGGAACAGGCTCTGAGGTCTGCATCGATCTCATCAGCATGTGCCGCAACCTCTGCGGATTCGGGATAGCTGAGGAGCTTTCTGTAGGTGAGTGCGCCTACCAGCTTCATTCTGGGATCGCTGGTGGAACCGGGTGCCCACTTTTCCATAACAGCCTTGCCTTCGGGTGATCTCATGATGTCCTTGATTTTGGAATCCAGTGAAAGTGCCATAATTTTTGCCTCCTGATCGTGAAAACTTCTTTTCGGGCCGCAGCCGGCGCTTCCGGCCCCCATTCTTTTCAATTCTTTCCCGAGAATCTGGCTATATCCTAATATAAAAAGCTCTGCGAATCTATCCGCAGAGCTTTGGTTATTATAGCCTGTCTGACCGTCATTTTGCGGGGTCCTGGAGGGCTCGAAAAAAGGCACCCGGGATGAACACGGGCTCTCCGGGTCCTCCGGGAGGCGGCTCCTTCCCTAGCAGTTCTTAAGATATTCGATCTCCTCTTTGCTGAGCTTTCTGTAGCCCCCTTCCTTGAGCCTGCCAAGCTGCACCTTGCCTATGGCGGTGCGCTGGAGCTCTATCACGTTGTAGCCCACAGCCTTGATCATGCGGCGGATCTGGCGGTTCTTGCCTTCGCTTATCTGGATCTCAAGAAGGCTGGTGCCCTTGGTCTGCTTGAGCAGCTCCACCCGGGCAGGCCTTGTGGTATAGCCGCCTATATCCACGCCGTTTTTAAGCTCTTCTATCTTGTCGGAGCCGATGGCGCTGTCGATCAGCACCTTGTAGCTCTTCCACACCTTATTTTTGGGGTGGGAGATGTGATAGCTGAGGCTGCCGTCGTTGGTCATTATGAGAAGGCCGGTGCTGGCACCGTCAAGCCTGCCCACAGGAAAGACCCTGACGGTGACGTCCGTCATAAGGTCCAGCACCGTGGGGCGGCCCTGTTCGTCGCTGGCGGTGGTGATGAAGCCCGCGGGCTTATTGAGCGCGTAATAGACCAGCTTTTCGCTGGCCTCCACCGGCCTGCCGTTGACCAGGACGATATCCCCCTCCTGCACGTCATAGCCGGGCTCTGTGAGCACCGCGCCGTTCACCTTTACGCTGCCGTTTTTTATGAGCTCATCCGCGGCTCTTCTGGATGCTATTCCTGCGGATGCTATATATTTATTTATCCTCATGGGTCCCTCCGGGCGGAAGCTTTGGGATTTTCAGTAGCCCTGCGCCGCCGTCAACAGTTTACAGCATGAAGAAAGGAAAAGCAAATCAAAAGTCCTGCAGGCCCTGCTGGGCCTTCCCTTTTGAGCCGCCCGGGCTCCCCGCCCTGTCCCTTCTGCAATTGACGCTGTCTTCAGCAGATGGTAAAATTATTTATCACAATTTTTAAGAAGGGATACAGAATTGATGAAAAATAGAGTATTTATACTTGTTGTTCTGCTTCTGTTGCTTGCATTGGGGGCCTGCGGCCAGCAGGAGGCCGCTCCGGAGGACGAAGTAAAGCCAGCCGAAGCGCCGGCCACCGAAACAGCCATCGCTGAGCCCGACCCCGAGCCGGTGATCGAGATACTCTATCCGGAGCCCGTATGGACCGCGGAATACGTGCTGCGCTTCGGAGGCGAGAACCTGGACAGCAAGTGCTATATGATAAAGAACAGAGCCTATATCTGCCCCAACAGGCTGGAGGAGCCCCTGGGCCTTGAGCTTAAGTTCAAGGAGGAGGACCTTCACTGGCCTGCATATCAGATCGGGGAGGACTTCTTCGTATCCATCGCGGACGCGGACCGCCTCTGGGATGTATTTGCCAAGTTCCAGGATAACGGCACTGTAGCGGTCTTCAGAGGCCATTACGACTTCAAGCCCCTCACCGAGGGCACCGACCTGCAGCCATCAGCCCTCTCCAACGAGGAGAAGACTGCAGCCTACATCCGCCTGGAGGACATAATGGCGGACTTTGGGGACAATGAGCGCTTCACCCACCTGAACATGGAAAAGCTCAGGGTCTTCGGCAAGTACCTGGGGCAGAACTCCGATGGCTTTTACATCGCCTGGATACCCAAGTATGTGAACCCGGGCAAGGGTACAGTCAACGACATCAGCCGCGACTTCAATTTCTATAACGCGGACTTCGTCTACACCATGGATGTGCTAATCGATGCAGGTGGCCGCGTGGGTCTCCACGGACTGACTCACCAGAGGGACGACCAGAAAAGCGCCTCCGGCTGGGAGTTTGACGGCCCCGCTGGCCTGAGCCAGGCGCAGGCCGAGGCAAGAATGATCGAAGCTGCCAGGATCTGCAACGATATGGGCTGGGACTACTATTTCTTTGAGTTCCCCCACTACGGCGCAACCGGCCCCTGCTTCAACGCAGCCAACAGGCTCTTCGACGTGGTCTACCAGCAGAGCCCCTACATGGAAAAGAAGGGCTTTGTGGATGGTCACAAGGTGGAGGACCGCACGGTGTGGTACGTGCCCACCCCTGCCGACTGCCTCCAGAGCCCCTACGACACCGACGCCCTCATCGGACGAATGAAGGCCTCCGACAAAAGAGGCAATGTCCAGAGCATCTTCTTCCATCCAGTCCAGGATGCCGACAACATGATAATAAGCAGCGATCTTTACGACCGCACATATAAAATAGACGAGGGACGCAGCGCCCTGAAGAAGGTCTGCCTTTACCTTGAAAGCGCAGGCGAGCGCTTCAAGTATTTCGACTTTGTGGAATAGAAGGACAGCCCCTCGACAGGCTCAGGGGCTGACTTCAGTAAACACAGAAAGGACATAGCATGCTTAAGGACGAAAAGATCTGGCTGGCATCGTCAGACAAGGACATTTTCATACTTCCACAGATGGCAAACCGCCACGGGCTCATAGCCGGAGCCACAGGCACAGGCAAGACCACCACCATGAAGGTGATGGCCGAGTCCTTCTCCGACATGGGTGTGCCTGTATTTTTCTGCGATGTCAAGGGGGATCTTTCCGGAATGTGCTGCCCCGGCGCAGCCACGGAGACCCTGGTAAAGCGCATCGAAAGCTTCGGGCTTGAGCCCGAAAACACCTTCCCCTTCAAAAGCTACCCCACCCGCTTCTGGGACATCTTCGGAGAGAAGGGTCACCCGGTGAGGGTAAGCGTTTCCAGCCTGGGTCCCACCCTCCTTTCGAGGCTGCTGAAGCTCACCGAGGTCCAGCAGGGCGTGCTGAATGTGGTGTTCAAGGTGGCGGATGAAAGCGGTCTTGAGCTGCTTGACTTTAAGGATCTTCGGGCAATTCTCAAATACGTGGGAGACAACCGCAGGGAGTACACCACCCTCTACGGCAACGTGAGCGCGGCCTCCATAGGAGCCATTCAAAGGTCCCTGCTGCAGTTCGAGCAGGAGGGCGGCGAGTGCATCTTCGGCGAAGCCGAGCTGGAGCTTTCCGACTGGATGCAGTGTGCCGAGGACGGCAGAGGCTATATCAACATACTCGAAAGCTCCCGCCTGATCCAGAGCCCCACGGTATATTCCACCTTCCTGCTCTGGATGATAAGCGACATGTACGAAAAGCTTCCCGAAATGGGTGATCTGGACAAGCCCCGGATGGTGTTCTTCTTTGACGAAGCCCACCTGCTCTTCGATGACGAACCAAGAGCCCTGATACAGAAGATAGTCCAGGTTGTGAAGCTGATACGCTCCAAGGGCATAGGCATTTACTTCGTGACCCAGAGCCCCTCGGACATACCCGACGAGGTACTGGCTCAGCTCTCAAACAAGGTCCAGCACGCCTTAAGGGCCTATACTCCGTCGGAACTGAAGGCTGTCAAGGCAGCCGCGGCGGCCTTCCGCCCCAATCCCGCCTTCAGCACCGAGGAAAAGATAATGTCCCTTGGCGTGGGCGAGGCGCTGATCTCCGTGCTGGACGAAAAGGGTGTGCCCACGGTCACCGAAGCAGCCCGCATACTTCCGCCTCAGAGCCTTATGGGGCCGGCGGAGGATGGCATTGTTGAGAAGATGATCGCTGAGGACGATTTCGAGGCAAAATACCGCGTACCCATAGACAGGGAATCCGCCTACGAGATAATAAACAGGGCGAGAGAAGAGCTAGAGAAGGAGGAGGCCGAGGCCTTCGAGGAGGAAGAGGAGGAAAAGCCCGAAAGCATCTACACTAAGCAGGGCAAGGCTCTTCAGACAAGCAGCTCCTCCGGCAAGAAGCTGGTTCCTGCCAGCAGTTCGTCTAAAAGAAGAAGCTCCAGAAGAAAGAGCTCAGGAAGCACCATCGAAAATGCGCTGAGCTTTGGAATAGGCACAGCTGCAGGCACAGTGACCCACGATGTAATAAACTCCATGAGCAGCGGCAAGAGGCTCAACGCAAAGCAGACACTGGACAAGGCCGTCCAGAACGGCCTGAGCTCCACAGTCCGCAGAGCCACAAGAGACATAGTCCGCGGCCTCTTCGGAAACAGAAGATTCTGATGAAATGGCACAAAAAAAGAACGGCTGGTGCCGTTCTTTTTCAATGCGCTGCTTTGGATCAGATCTCTCTTGAGGTGCTGGTGGCCAGATAGTAAAGAATGTCCTTGCGCTTTACTATGCCAATGAAGGTGCCCCAGTCATCCACCACTGGAATAAAATTCTGCTCCATGGCCCTGAATACCAGATCCTCCGGCTCCGTGGTTATGGGGCACGGGGGATTCTTGTCCCTCATCTGGATGGAATTGAGGGTCACATTCTCCAGTTCCTTAAGACTCATGCTCTGGTCCGGCTGGCTGGCAGCCAGCTTGTACACATAGGTGAGCAGATCAGACTGGCTTATGGTCGTGGCATAGCTGCCGTCCCTCTTGAGCACAGGAATGGCTGAATAGCCGTGGTATGTCATTTTCTCTATGCACTGACGAAGAGAATAATCATCGTACAGGTACTCTACTTCACTTTTTGGTGTCAGAAAAGATGCTACATTCATAATATGATCTCATGTCCTTCGTTTTCGTCTCTATTATGACACATAATTGTGAGTAAATCATGAAAAAAGCGATTATTCATCTCTAATATTTTACAGAAGAATAATCGCTATTTATCATGTAATTTTATAGGTGATTCCGCGGCCTTCAGCCGGACCGCCCGCTGCAGGGCTCTATGCGTTCTCCAGGTACTGCTGGATGCTGGGCAGGCCGGCCAGTTTGTTGACCTTGCCGCCCTCGATCACCACAAGGGAGGGGGCCTGAAGAATGCCGTAGCTCTTGGCCAGATCCTTGTTCTCCTCGGCGGGCATCAGAGTGTATTCAACACCTGCTGCTGCAAGGCTTTCCTTGGCTGCTGCGCAGTTGGGGCAGGTCTTGGTGGTGAAGAGCAGAACTGTCTTTTCGGGAACCTTGGGCTCGATCTGATCCATGTCCACCCACATTTCGGGATGTCTGTGCTTCATGGAGAGGCCTGCGTCGTAGACCTTTCTGTCCTTGAACTCCTGAGCCTTGCCGTCGTTCCAGTTCTGAACCGGTCTGTAGTAGCCGGTGATGCGGCTGTAGACCTCGGTCTTGGCTCCGCACTCGGGGCAGGTGTAGACCTCGCCGGAGAGGTAGCCGTGGTTCTTGCAGATGGAATAGGTGGGGCTCATGGTGTAATAGGGCAGCTTGTAGTTCTCTGCGATCGTCCTTACCAGAGTTGCCGCGCTCTTCCAGCTGGGCAGCTTCTCGCCCAGGAAGGCGTGGAATACTGTGCCGCTGGTGTAGAGGGTCTGCAGTCTGTCCTGAATGTCCAGGGCGCTGAATACATCATCGGAGAAGCCTACGGGCAGGTGGCTGCTGTTGGTGTAGTAGGGAGTGCCGTTCATGTTGGCGGTGATGATGTCGGGGAAGCGCTTCTTGTCGTGCTTTGCCAGTCTGTAGCTGGTGGATTCTGCCGGGGTGGCCTCCAGGTTGAAGAGATCGCCGTACTGCTCCTGATAGTCAGAGAGGCGCTCTCTCATGTGGTTGAGGACCTTTTCGGTGAAGTCCTGAGCCTCGATGGCTGTCATATCCTTTCTCACCCACTTGGCGTTGAGGCAGGCTTCGTTCATGCCCACAAGGCCGATGGTGGAGAAGTGATTTGCAAAGGTGCCCAGATATCTCTTGGTGTAGGGATACAGACCGCCCTCCATCAGCTTGGTGATGGTCTTTCTCTTGATGTCAAGAGATCTTGCGGAAAGATCCATAAGCTTGTCCAGTCTCTTGAAGAACTCGTCCTCGGTCTTGGAGAGATATGCTATCCTGGGCATGTTTATGGTAACGACGCCTACGGAACCAGTGGACTCGCCGCTTCCGAAGAAGCCGCCTGACTTCTTGCGAAGCTCTCTGAGGTCCAGACGCAGTCTGCAGCACATGGAGCGGACGTCGGAGGGCTCCATGTCGGAATTGATATAATTGCTGAAGTACGGGGTGCCGTATTTTGCGGTCATCTCGAACAGCAGTCTGTTGTTTTCAGTGTCGCTCCAGTCAAAATCCTTGGTGATGGAGTAGGTGGGGATGGGATACTGGAAGCCGCGGCCATTGGCGTCGCCCTCGATCATGATCTCGATGAAGGCCTTGTTGACCATGTCCATTTCCTTCTTGCAGTCGCCGTAGGTGAAGTCGCATTCCTTGCCTCCTACGATGGCCTTCATGTCCTTCAGGTCCGCGGGAACGGTCCAGTCCAGAGTGATGTTGGTGAAGGGAGCCTGGGTGCCCCATCTGGAGGGTGTGTTGACACCGTAGATGAAGCTCTGAATGCACTGCTTGACCTCCTTCTGGGAGAGGTTGTCTATTTTAACGAAGGGAGCAAGATAGGTGTCGAAGCTGGAGAAGGCCTGAGCTCCGGCCCATTCGTTCTGCATGATGCCAAGGAAGTTGACCATCTGGTTGCAGAGGGTGGAAAGATGAGCTGCGGGGCTGGAGGTGATCTTGCCGGGGATGCCGCCAAGACCCTCCTGGATGAGCTGCTTCAGGGACCAGCCTGCGCAGTAGCCGGTGAGCATGGAAAGATCGTGGATGTGAATGTCCGCATTCTTGTGGGCATTGCCGATCTCGTCGTCATAAATTTCGGAGAGCCAGTAGTTGGCGGTGATGGCGCCGGAGTTGGAAAGGATGAGTCCGCCCACGGAATAGGTGACGGTGGAGTTCTCCTTCACGCGCCAGTCGTTGATCTTCAGATAGTTGTCCACAACATCCTTGTAGTCCAGGATGGTGCTCTGCAGATCTCTTAATTTTTCGTGCTGACGACGATACAGAATGTAGGCCTTTGCCACATCGTCGTAGCCTGCCTGGACCAGAACGCTTTCTACGCTGTCCTGAATGTCCTCTACGGAGATCAGGCCGTCCTTGATCTTGGGTTCAAAGTTAGCGGTAACCTTAAGTGCCAGAAAATCGATGATATTCGGCGTGTAGTTCTTTTCCTGAGCGTCGAAGGCCAGGGTGATGGCGGCGGAAATCTTTTCGAGATTAAAGTCTACGACCTTTCCGTCCCTCTTCAGTACTTGGTACATTTTGTTTGCTCTCCTTTAGTGATTTATGCGAACTTTTATATTGACAAATCCCCTGACGCGGACCTTTATTGCACTAAAAAAGCTGCGGACCGCGTACTCTTTTATTGTAAGCGCGGGCTCACAGCTTGTCAACAGGAAAATACAAGATATAGTGGTGTTAATTTATGTAAGGCACAAGATTTGGCGTAGCTAACTGCTCCCCGTAAATCACAGAAAACCCATATTTTATCAGCTAAATGCCTCTTACCTCTGCCTTGGGCAGGTACCTGCTTACGATGCCGCAGAAGGCCTGCATCTCTTCCTTGCTGTAGGCGGAAAGCCCGGGCTGGAGTATATCACCGGAATCCACAAAGCCCTGCAGGAAATACTGATCGTCGCCCTGAAGCCACTGTCCTATGGCTTCAAAGTCCTCAGCGGTGTGAAGTTCCCTTACCACTGTTGTGCGGAATTCGTGCTCGGGAGCCAGGGTCCTGAGCAGCTTTATGCTCCTGTCTATGTTGGACAGCAGGCCGTCGTTCGCGCTTTCGGGAAGCCCTGAAGTGACCGCATATTTTGCCCTGCAGTTCTTTATGTCCATGGCAACATAATCCGCAAGACCAGCCTTAAGTATATCCTCAAGTCTGCTGGGGAAGCTGCCGTTGGTATCCAGCTTTACCTCCATGCCCAGGCCCTTTACCTGCTTCATGAACTCCATTATGTCCGGCTGCATAAGAGGCTCGCCGCCTGTTATGGCAAGACCCGCAAGTATGCCCTTTCGCTTCTTAAGGAAGGCAAGCACCTCCTCCGGATCCACCAGCTGGTCAC
>JAEEPD010000128.1 GCA_016284575.1 Bacillota bacterium
CGACTACAGCTCCTACAGCAGCGAGCACGAGCAGCTCTCGGAGAACACAGAGGAGGAGGACAAGTGAAGGCGGGCCTACTGCAGCGGGCGGCGGCGGCTCCCCACATCGTCTGGAGCGCGCTCTTCATACTGGCTCCCATGGTCTTCGTGGTCTACTATACCTTCACCGACGGGTCGGGGAGCCCCAGCCTTGAGAACATCACCAGGCTGAACGCCGGGAATTACCTGATGATACTGGTCAATTCCCTCTGCATGGCTCTGATCGCCACGGTGATATGCTTCCTCATCGCCTATCCGGCGGCGTTCATCTTCAGCAGGATGAAGAAAAAGGCCCAAAGGCTGGCCATACTGCTCATCATGCTGCCTCTTTGGATGAACTTCCTCATCACCACCTATTCCTGGATGACCATACTGGAGGACACCGGAGTCATCAATACGCTGCTCTCGGCCCTGCGCCTGGGGCCCGTGCACATGATAAACACTCCCGGCGCCGTCATCTGCGGCATGGTCTTCTGCTTCCTGCCCTACATGATACTGCCCATCTATTCGGTGATGACAGGCATCGATCCCAGGCTGATCGAGGCCGCCAAGGACCTGGGCTGCAGCGAAAAGCAGGTGCTGACAAAGCTTGTGATGCCCATGTCCCTTGGGGGAGTCATCTCCGGCATAACCATGGTGTTCGTGCCGAGCATATCGACCTTCTACATCTCCCAGAAGCTGGGCGGAGGCACCTTCCAGCTGATTGGAGACAGCATCGAGAGCTACTTTACGGGCACCGCCATCAACTTCCACTTCGGCGCGGCCCTGTCTCTGGTACTGATGCTGCTAATATTCATCTCCATGGCGGTCATGAACCGCTACTCCGATCCTGAAGACGCAGCGGGGAGGGCAATGCTATGAAGATGAAGCTGAGCTCGAAGATCTGGCTGACCCTGGTCTTCATATTTCTCTACGCGCCCCTTGTGGTGATGGTCCTCATCTCCTTCAACGCTGGGGATTCCACCGCCCACATGAGCGGCGTCTCCCTGCGCTGGTATCAGGAGATGCTGAGGGACGGAGCCACCCTTCAGGCCCTTCAGAACACCATAGTGCTCTCCCTGAGCTCTGCGGTGCTCTCCACCCTCATCGGCACCTTCGCCGCCGTGGGCATCAGCCGCATGCGTTCAAAGCGCATAAGAAACGGCATCATGACCGTCACAAACATACCCATGATGAACCCGGACATAGTCACCGGTATATCCCTGATGCTGCTCTTCGTGTTCACGGCGCAGCTTCTTGGGGTGGACAACGTGCTGAGCTTCTGGACCCTGCTGATAGCCCACATAACCTTCAGCCTTCCCTACGTTATCCTGTCCGTGCTGCCGAAGATAAAGCAGATGGACGTGAATATCCCCGAGGCTGCCATGGACCTGGGCTGCACGCCCTTCCAGAGCTTTGTGAAAGTGGAGCTGCCCTTCATAGCGCCGGGCATACTCACGGGCTTTATAATGGCCTTCACCCTGTCCTTTGATGATTTCATCATATCGAATTTCACCAGCGGGGCGGGCTTCGAGACCCTTACGATACACATCTACGCCATGATCAAAAAGAGCGTGAAGCCCGATATCTATGCCCTTTCCAGCCTGCTGTTCTTCACCATACTGGTGCTGCTTCTCGTATACAACTTCCTTACCGACAGGGAGCTTAAGAGAAAGGAAAAGGACGCTGCGGCGGAAAGAGCCATGCTCAGAAAGCTTAGAGAGGAAAGGGGGGAGATCCATGTTTAGAAGCAGGACCCTTTTCCGCAGGATGTCAATTCTGCTGGTACTGGCGCTTCTTGCCTTCGGCCTCATAGGGCTAGCCGGCTGCGGCAGGGCGGATGACTCCCTCTACGTTTATAACTACGGTGAATACATAGCCGACGGCTCCTACGGCATCTTCGACGCTGTGGCGGGCTTTGAGGAGTACTACGAGGAGCTGACGGGGCGCAGCCTGAAGGTCTATTACACCACCTACGCCTCCAACGAGGACCTCTACGCCAAGATTAGCGGCGGCACCGCAAAATACGATATTATCGTGCCCTCCGACTACATGGTGGAGCGCATGATAAACGAGGACCTGCTCCAGCCCATAAGGATAGAGGAGGTCTGCGAGGAATACGGCGCCGAGTGCCTCTACGATAACATCGGAGAGGATTTCCGCGGACTCTACTACGACCCCACGGACGAGTACTCAGTGCCCTACACCTACGGAAGAGTAGGTATAATATATAACCCCAACACCGTGGACGAGGAGGACCTGACGGGCTGGGATCTGCTCTGGAATGAAAAGTACAAGGGCCAGATCCTGCAGTTCAACAACCCAAGGGATGCCTTCGGCACCGCCCAGTACATGCTGGGCTACGATGTCAATGGCACAGACCCCGAAAAGTGGAGGGAATGCTACGAGCTGCTGCTTAAGCAGAAGAGCCTTATCCAGAGCTACGTTAACGACGAGGTCTACAACAAGATG
>JAEEPD010000129.1 GCA_016284575.1 Bacillota bacterium
AGCTTATCGTTTACCTGAGTTCTGAGTGTCCCTACGCTGCCGCTGTATTCATCGATACTTTTTGACAGTCTGCTGCGCTCTGCATCTGAAAGCATGCGCTTCTGGACCTCTTCCATGCTCCGGAGGCCATGCTCCTCCAGAACCTCAAGGAGAGCCTGCTCCGCTGAAGCGGCCTCAGCCTGAGCCTTTTTCAGCTCACCCTTTGCCGTTTCCACACGAGTCCTGATGGATTCGTTGTTCTGCTTTGCAGTCTCAAAGCTGCTGTTTAAGCGCTCCTTATCCGCATCGTACTTCTTTATAGAGTCCGTGTAGCCTTTTATATGCCTGTTCAGCTCCGCCAGATCCTCTATGCCCTCTATCAGGTTTCTCCGGGCGGACTGGTGCTCAGCTCTGGCCTTTTCCAAAGCAGCCTGAGCCTGCAAAAGAACCTCGTTCTTCTTTTTCCATGCAGCCTCAGCGTTCTTCCTTTTTTCGTCGGCGCTCTGCCAGTTTTTACGGAAGAGATCCTCTTCAGCTTCTGCTTTCTCCACATCATCCTTGGATGCGCTGCCCTCAACTATGGGCGCCTTCATCGGATGCTCAAGGCTGCCGCATACGGGACAGGGCCGGCCTTCCTCAAGCTTTTCAGCGATAAAGCCTGTAATGCCTGCCATGTAGCTTGCGCGCAGGCTCCTTGTCCTTTCAGAGGCCTCGTTCAGGGAGATAAAGCAGCTTTGCGTATCAGCCGTTGCTCTGTCCAGAGCCGCCTGAGCCTTCTTTTCTCCGGCTTCGGCCTCCTGCTGCGCCTTTGAAGCATCCTTTTCCTGTCCCTCCAGCCGGTCTATATCCATATAGATCTCAGTCTTGGATTCAAGAAGAGTCCTCTGCCTTTCCCAGCTCTGTCTGGTATCAGCCTTGTTTTCGTGTTCCTTAAGGGCTTCCCCGGTGCGGATGAATTCGGTCTCCGCCGCCAGAGCGTCCTTCTGAAGCTGCTTAAGATTAGCCTCTCTGGCCTGTTCGGTCTTCTTTTTCTCTTTCAGTTTATCTATGGGAGCCCTTGCGTTTTCAGCGATCACAGCCTCTGCAAGAGTTTTCCTGTCACTCTCTATCTGATCCTTACAGCCCTCCAGAGCGGTAAGCTTCTCCTCCAGCTGGTGCAGCTGGGCGAATTCATTCGCAAGATCTTTCTGGGCCGCAAGCTGTTCCTCCCGTTTCGGATAGTCTGCTGCCAGGTACTGCTTTTCAAGCTCCTGCGTCTGCTGAAGCCCCGCATCCAGCAGCGCCTTAAGATCATCCAGGTCTTTACAGCCCTCCTCAGCAAGAGAGGTATCCACCTGCTTCTTTTTATCAGTAAGCGCGTCCTTCCTGGTCTTGGCGCTTTCGTAGTACTTTTCTGCTATCTTCTGCCATTTGTCGGCCCCGAAGATATTCACCAGGATCTTTTCCTTCTCGTCGGAGTTGGAGGTTAGAAGCTTTTCGAACTTGCCCTGGGGCAGGATGATGACCTGCCTGAACTGATTGTAGTCCAGGCCTATGATCTCCGCTGCCTTGGCGGTCATCTCCTTCGCCTTGCAGTTCTCGAAGACCGGCTCCCAGACCCCCTGGTCGTTCAGCTTAAGAAGGCTCTGCTTTGCGGACAGATTGACCCTCTTCATCTCCAGTCTGCGTTCAAAGGAATAGACTGAACCCTTCTCCTCGAAGACGAATTTAACGAAGGTGGGGTCCGACGGCTCACACCTGTTGCAGCGCAGCTGAGTAAGATCGTCCCTGTTGTTTCCGCTGCTCTGCCCGTAGAGGGCAAATGTAATGGCATCGAGTATCATGGTCTTGCCAGAGCCGGTCTCCCCGCAGATAAGAAAGAGTCCGTTCTGTGCAAGGTCCTTAAAGTTTATGATCTCGTGATTCTTATAGGGCCCAAAGGCCTGAAATTCAAGGCTTATCGGATGCATTACAGAGCCTCCTTCGCATATTCTTCCATGGACTTTTCAAAGCGCTCCAACCTCTTTGCCGAGGCGTTTTCTTTAAGCACGTCTCTGCAGTATTCGCTGAAGACCGCAAGTGGATCGTCCACCTTCTGTTCGAACTCGTCCATGCTCATGGTTATGGAAGCATCCTCCCGGTCGAAGTCCTTCCCCTTCACCTCCAGAAGATTCGGGAAGCGCTCTCCGAACAAGGCCATGGCCTCGCTGCCAACATAAGAATCCGTCACCTCCAGACGCACGTAACCGTCCCTGATCTCCTGTGAATAGTTTCCATGCAGCAGATCCTCGTACTCGCCCTGCAGGGTTGTCCTCACATGCAGAGGCTTCAGCTCTATGAATTCCTGGGACATGTCCTCTGTGTCTATCAGGATGACGCCCTTCTTCTGGCTCTCCTCCTTCCCGAAGGAATAGGCCATGGGCGAACCGCTGTATCTTATGCCAGGTCTTAGCTGCTGCTCCTTGTGGATATGGCCGAGAGCTACATAGTCGAAACCTTCGAATACGCTGCTGCTCACCATGGAGGCGAAGCCTATCTCCGCGGCGCGGTCGCTGTTGGAAGTTACCGCATTAGCTATATATTCACGGGAGACCAGTATGTGCCTCCTGCCGTTCCTGAATC
>JAEEPD010000019.1 GCA_016284575.1 Bacillota bacterium
AGCCCTCAAAGCCCTTCTGGCTCTTGAGCCAGGTGTAGAGCGGCAGCTCGTTTTCGCCGTTCACATCGGACTTCTTCATCTGCGGGAACATGGTGCCGAAATTGACAGTGCAGAATTCGTGTATCTCCTCGTCTGTTCCGGGCGCCTGTCCGCCAAACTGATTGCACGGGATATCGATGATCTCAAATCCCTGTTCCTTATACTTTTCGTAGGTAGCCTCCAGCTCCTTATACTGCGGTGTGAACCCTCATTTTGTGGCGGTGTTCACCACCAGGACTACCTTTCCCTCAAGACTTGCGAAATCAAAGGGATCATCGAAAGCGTCGGTCATTTTGAACTCATAAAACTGGCTCATGATTTACCTCCAATATTATACTGTGAAATAATAAATCTTACGCAATCAATTTTATACAATTGAATTAGATTTGTCAATAGAAATGTTTATTTATTTAAAAATCTGCAGCCACCAATGACTGCAGATTTCCGATCCTATGCTGTTAGAAGCCGGGGCCGTCCTGTACCGAAACAAGTCCCTCTACAGGCAGCTCTTGAAGAAATCGATTATGCCCTTCTCAACCTCGCACTTGATGTCATCGTAGTTGTGGATCTCGTGGCGGTAACCGGAATAGAGCTTGGTGGTGACTTTGTGGCCGGTGGAAGCCAGCCAGTTGGAGGTCTGGTAGACGCCCTCGCCCCAGCTGCCCACGGGGTCCTCGTCTCCTGCTATGTTGTAGATCGGAAGCTCCTTGGGGACCTTTTCCGCCCACTCTGTGCCCTGTATGCACTCCATCATTTTGCAGAAGTCCAGCATGGAGCGGTTGGTGGTGGGCTTAGTGAAGGCATCGAAGGGGTCAGCGGCGTGGTCATCCTGCACCCACTTGCTGTGGCATATCCACTCGTTGCCAAGCCTTACAGGCTCCTCTATGCGGGCGAACATGAAGGCGAACAGCATGTTGGTGTAATTGGGATCGGACTCAAGACCCTTGCCTGCTGCGACGCCCTCGCTTATGGCTGCGATGGTGGCAGGAAGTGACGGCATGGAGCCTGCGGTACCGCAGATGGTGGCACCCTTGAGCTCATTGCCGTATTTAGCTATGTAATCGCGGGTGATGAAGGAGCCCATGCTGTGGCCGAACATAAAGTACGGAAGGCCGGGGTACATCTCCTTGACTATCTTCGTCAGCTTGTACTCGTCCTCCATCATGGTGTGGGGGCCTTTGTCTCCCCAGTCGCCCCAGCTGTTGTTCACGATGGCAGTCTTGCCGTGGCCCACGTGGTCGTCTGCAGCCACGATGAAGCCGGCATCCATGAAGGCCACTATCATGTGGAAATAGCGGCGGGAGTGCTCACCGAAGCCGTGGATCAGCTGGATGATGCCCTTTGGCTCGCAGGCCGGCACATAGACCCAGCCCTGAACCATGTCGCGCTCGTTGAAGGACTTGAAACTAATCTCGTGTAACATTTTTGCCTCCTTGCACAGTAAAAACTCAGCAATATTTCTATCGATTCAATTAACAGCACCCCGGCTTTATTGCAAATGAATTGACATGCAAAGCAGGGACGTTATCAGTGACGGGTATATAAAGACAAAAGGCAGGATACTAAGACCTGCGGCAGGCCTTCAGCTGCCAAAACTATTTATCGAGCGCCTTTATCAGGGTCCTGAGGCATATTTCCAGGCCCTTTGTAATGTCCTCGAGGGGCATGGACGGCTCCTCCGGCTTATCCTTTACCTGTTCGGGAACATATGGCACATGTATGAAGCCATAGGGCAGCCCGCTCTCTGCCGTGGCGGCAAGGACACGGTACATGATATCGTTGCACACATAGGCTCCTGCGGTGGTGGATACGCTGGCGGGCAGACCTGCCTCAGCCATGGCATCCGTCATCTCCTGAACAGGAAGCCTGGAAAAGATGCCATCGGCTCCGCCCGGAGCTATGAGCTCCCAGACAGGCTGATTGCCGTCATTGTCCGGGATGCGGTCATTGTCCATGTTGACGCCTATCAGCTCGGGAGTTATGCCCTTCCTTCCACCGGCCTGTCCCACGGAGACCGCCGCTGCAGGCTCAAGTGCCTTAAGCCTTTCCATGAATTCCTCCGCCGCCCGGCCGAAAACCACCGGAAGCTCCAGCTTTTCTATCCTGAAGCCGTCGATTTCCTCCGGCAGCCTCTTCACTGCCTCGTAGGACGGATTTATGCTTTCGCCTCCGAAGGGCTGAAAGCCAGAGATAAGTATGATCCTGTTCATGAGCGCCCCCTTTCTTTACTTTAATATTTTATGACATTTCGGATTTCTGTTCAATATGCCGCCCGAGATTGACTGGGTGTTTTCACGATTGTATAATATTTTTGAATAAATGTTGTTTTTAATATTCAAAGGGAACTGACATGGAAAAGAAAAAGACCATTTACATCGACATGTTTCTGGACCTTATCTGCGAATGGTGCTTTCTTGGAAAGGGCGTGCTGGACTCCATGAAGGACAGGTACGACATAGTCATGCGGTATCATTTCGTGGAGATCCATCCGGACACACCGCAGGGAGGCATGCCCATGACCTGGCACGCGCCGCATCCGGAGCGCTTCTTCAAGGCCGTGGGGATCATAGCGGAGCACTACGGGCTGAAATTCACACCCCGGGAGATCTTTCCAAACACCCACGACATACTCTGCGTGGCGGAGTACGCCAACGATCTTGGGCTGGCGGAGCCCTTCATCAAGGCCGGCTATGACGCCCTGATGGGACTGGGACTCAATCTAAGCGATCCTGCCATAATAGAAGCCGTAGCCATAAGGGCGGGACTGGACGCAGAGGCCGTGGAAAAAGCCCTTGCGGATCCGAAATACGCCCAGCGGCTGGTTGACAACGAGGAGTACATATTCCAGTGCGGAAATGAGGGCAGAGTTCCGGCTTATATAATCAACGGAAAGTACATCCACACAGGTGTGGAGGGCGACGAAGCCTGGGCGGAGCTTTTTGAAAGTCTGCCGGAGGAGCCCCTTTCCTGATCAGGTCAAAAGCAATGCAAAAGGACAGCGCTTTATTGCAGCGCTGCCCTTTTTGATTGCGGTTTTCAGATTTTGCGGATAGCCCCTACTTGTACTCCTCCATCAGAGCCTTGAAGGCCGGAAGGCTGCGCTGGATCATGGCAGGATCCACGCAGGTGGAGATGCGCAGGAAGCCGGGAGCCCCGAAGCCGGTGCCGGGAACTATCAGAAGATTGTATTTCTTGGCTCTTTCGGACATGGCGTTATCGTCCCCGTCGGGAGCGCCTATCATCATGTAGAAAGCACCCTGGGGGTATACGCAGCGGTAGCCGTAGCCGGTGAGTGCCTCGTACAGAGTCTTGCGGTTCTGATCGTAAACGCTAAGGTCGGGCATAATATCCACACACTTTGCTGCCACCTTCTGCATCATGGTGGGTGCGCAGACATGGCCAAGGGTCCTCATGGCGCCCTTTATTGCGGCGTATACGTTCTTACTGTCGTCCACGCAGGGGGGCACGCAGAAGTAGCCGATGCGCTCGCCGGGCAGGCTCAGGCTCTTGGACCAGGAATAGCATATAATTGTATTGTTGTAGATGGCAGGAACGTAGGGAACCTCTCCGCCGTCGTAAACCAGTTCCCTGTATGGCTCATCGCAGATGATGAAAATAGGATGGCCATACTCGGCGCTCTTTTTTCTCAGCAGTGCAGCCATAGCCTCCAGAGTCTCCCTGCTGTAGACCACACCGGAGGGGTTATTGGGGGAGTTGACGATGACTGCCTGGGTGTTGGGAGAGATGCGGGCCTCAACCGCTGCCAGATCCACCTGGAAGTTCTCCGTGTCTGGAGGTACCACCACGGCCTTTATGTTGCAGGCCTGGGCGTACATGGTGTATTCGGGGAAGAAGGGAGCAAGCAGCAGGACCTCGGTATTTTCGTCCTGGCGAAGAGCCCTTAAGCTTCCCACGATAGCGGGAGCCGCGCCGCAGGTGAAATAAATGCAGTCCGCATCGATATTGTCTCCCGTGCGCCTGCTCAGGTTTTCAGCTATGGCCTTTCTGGCCCAGCCGTCACCCTGGGCTGATGAATAGCCGTGAAGGGCCAGCGGGTCTCCCTCCAGAAGCTCCTGAATAGCCTTCTTTACTGCCTCCGGAGCCGGAACGGACGGATTTCCAATGGAATAATCGTAGACATTTTCCTTGCCAACGATGGCGGCCTGCTTCTGGCCATAGTCAAACAGTTCTCTTATACCGGACTGGGTGGAGCCCAGCGCGTGCATTGCTTTATCGTACATATGATGCCTCTTTTCCGCTCCGGCGGCAGCCTTGGTGCTGTCCCGAAGCCTTAATTTTGAAGGATATTTTAACACATCAGTGCAGTAAATAAAAGCTTTTTGTATCTGATGGATGGATGTCACTTATTGCTGCAGCTTAGGGAAATCGTATTCGCTGCAGCCCTCCTCGCCGCTGAGCATGCGGATGCCGCCCTCGGCCAGAGCCTCCATCTCCAACTCGCCCGGGTAGACGTACACCGGTCCAAGGAAGCTGATGTAGTCCTTGACCATGGACATGAGGCTTTCGGAGTAGGCTATGCCGCCGGTAAGGACTATGCAGTCCATCTTTCCCTTGAACACCACGGACAGCTCACCTACGCACTTGGCTATCTGCAGGGCCTGGGCCTGAAACACCAGCTCCGCGTACTTGTCTCCTGCGGCTATACGGGCCTCGATCTCCCGGCAGTCGGAGGTGCCAAGGTGGGCGTACATGCCGCCCTTGCCCCGGACCTTCTTTTTCATCTCGGACTCGGTGAAGCGGCCGCTGTAGCAGAGCTCAACCAGCTCCAGGCCCGGCACCGCCCCTGCCCTTTCGGGGGAGAAGGGACCGTCGCAGTCTCCTATGCTGTCGATTATATGGCCGTGCTCATGGGCGCTGGCGGATATGCCTCCTCCAAGATGGGCCACCAGGATATTCATGTCCTCGTAGCGCTTCCCCAGGTCCTTTGCGCAGCGTATGGCCATCGCCCTGCTGTTCAGCACGTGGCACTGGCTTTCCCTGTGGATCTCTTTGATGCCTGTTATCTTGGCCACGGGAGGAAGCTCCGCAGAGGTGACCGCGTCGTAGATGAAGGCAGGCTTTCCCGCCTTGTCGGCCACAGCCTTTGCCAGCAGGCCGCCCAGATTTGAAGCGTGGGGGGAGCTGTATCTGTGGTCGGAAAGGGCGACGGCCAGCTTGTCGTTCACCCTGTAGCCGCCGGTCTTAATGCCATAGACCAGGCCGCCTCTTCCGATGACCGCATCGAGACTGTCTGCAGTAATGCCGTTGCGCTTCATGAAGTCCTCAATAAGCGCCAGCCTGTAGGGCACCTGATCCGGAAGGTTTTCGTACCTGGCAAGCTCGTCGGTGCTGTGACTGATGCTCTCCTGAACCAGCTTCTGCGCACCCTCGTAAAGGGCTATCTTGGTGCTGGTGGAGCCGGGGTTGATTATCAGAAGTCTGTAATTTTTCATGGCTTTTTCCTAACTTATTTTTGCGCAGACCAGCAGCGAATAGTATTTTTCCTCGAAGCTGGCGCTCCTGGAATTCAGAGCGATGGGGCATCTGGCACCTGTCACCACCCCCAGCATCCTTGCATTCGCAAAGGCAAGGGCCATCTTTACCATCATGTTTCCTGCGGCCATGGTGGGCACCAGGAAGCAGTCGGTGGCGCCGCATACAGGGCTCTCGAAGCCCTTGATCGCAGCGGATTCTGCGCTTACCGCAAGGTCGAAGCTTATGGGTCCCTCCACATAGCAGCTTCCCAGCTCACCAGCCAGGCCTGCCTCCTTCAGAGCAGCCGCATCCACGGTCTCCTGTATCTTGGGGCTCACCGTCTCAGCTGCGCAGACTGCGGCAACATTCACATTTTCGTAGCCCAGCTTTTCAAAAATCTCAACCGCGTTGCGGACTATGGCCTTCTTCTGCTCCAGATCCGGAGCCGGGATCATTCCCCCGTCAGCCACACCAAGAAGCCTGCCGTAGGCAGGAATGTCTATTATGGCGGTGTGGCTCATGGGCCGACCGAGGCCTATACCGGTATCCTTGTTTACCACAGCCCTGAGTATGGTGGAGGTCTGCATCAGGCCCTTCTGTATGAAGTCCGCCCTGCCCTCCTTTATGAGCTCCACGGCGATGCGGGCGCAGTCCTCGTCGGCAGCTGCGTCGATTATCCGGCCCTCGGAAAGGGCGGCTTCAGCCGCGGCAATGCCTGCCTCCTCCTTCAGTATGCGGAGGATGTCTTCCCTTCTGCCTATGAGTATAAAGTTCAGGATGCCCTCTTCGTGGGCCTTCAGCACCGCCTCCAGGGTGTGGGCATCGTGGGCGCAGGCCACAGCCACGGTCTTCGGCCGTTCAGCCTTTACAAGTTCTTTTATCTCTTCGAATCTTTTCAACATAACAAAGCCTCTTTTGGATTAAAAATAACTCAATCTTATTGTAAATCCCAAAAGAGGCTTGTTCAATACGTATATATGTATATTAAAATATGTTTTACTTATTTTGCCTTCATACGTTCCTTTCCGGCCTCCACTTAGCAGTTATCATCGCAAGAAGCCATCATCCGCACTGGCAAGGCCGCCCCGGCAGGAAAAATGAAAAAAATTGGTTATTGAATAGTGTTCAATATTTGTTATACTTTTATCAAAAGCAATGCTATGCAAATAACAGGAAAGGAGTAAGCATATGCCAAACCCTGCAAAATACCTGATCCACGAGGATCAGCTCAAAACGGTCCGAAGCATCAGGGACGTCTACGGAGACGGCCGCTTCTATACCATGGACTACGCAGCTGATCACAGGCTGGAGGATATACTGGCCGCAGGAGCCGGGACGTCCGATGAACTATTTGCGGCAGTGCGGAAATACCTGGTAGCCGCCAGGCTTCCGAGGCCATCCATGGGAGCCGGCTGCAGCGCCTTCATGGCAAAAAACAAGGAGGGTCATGTGCTGGTGGGCCGAAATTTCGACTTCAACCACGACATGGTGACCATGCTGATCAGTACCGCTCCCGAAAAGTGCTTTAAGACCCTTGGAATGGCGGATCTGGCCTTTGCAGAGATAAAGCCCGGTCAGCTGACTGACGGCGAAACGGATCTGACGCCCGCAATGATGTTCCCCTACGTGACCATGGACGGCATCAACGAGAAGGGCTTCTTCATCGGTGTGCTGCAGCTGAGGAAGGTGGAGACCTACCAGAACACAGGAAAGAAAAAGATAACCACATCCGTTGCCATCAGAGCGTCTCTGGACAAGGCTGAAACTGTGCAGGATGCCATAGATATCTTTGGAAGCTACGACATGCAGACAGCCCGCCCCGGAAACGACTTCCACTTTTTCATCGCTGACGCGAAGGGCGATTCCGCAGTGATCGAATACCTCCAGGGGAAGATGAATATCCTTAAGACGGATCATGTGACAAACTTCTTCCTCTCCCCCGGAGCAAGGAAAAAGGGGGTCGGCAAGGAGCGCTACAAGGTTCTTGATGCCCTTCTCTCCTACAGGGAGGGCACTCTGGAAAAGGAGGACATGATGTACGTCCTTAAGCTCATAAGCCAGCCCTCTGGAGCGAAAGGCAAGAGCAACACCCTCTGGTCTGCAGTGTACGATCTTACCGATCGCACCCTGGACCTGGTGGTGGACCACAGATACGATGATGTAAGGCATTACAGCCTGAAGGATAAAAAGCTGTAGAAATGTGACAAACAGAACCGTCCCCAATGTCAAAAAAGGAGGGAATGTATGGAGATACTGAGTAAACTGAACAGCCCGGTGATGTATCTGATAAGCGGATCCATAGTGGCCTTTGTGGCGTTGCTTTGCGTGGTATTCGCCGTCAGAGCCTACAGAGCGGGCAAAGCCATAGGCATGGATACGAAAAAGATGAAGACGGCCATAGTCGCCAGCGTCAGCTTTGCGGCGCTTCCGAGCATTGCCATACTGCTTGGCGTAATAGCGCTTTCCGGAAGCCTTGGGACCCCCTGGCCCTGGCTGAGGCTTTCCGTTATAGGAGCCCTGCACTACGAGACTCAGGTGGCCCAGGCAGCGGCAGAGGCTGTAGGCGTAGGAGGGCTTTCGGCAGCAAACATGACACCGGAGGCCTTCTCCACCATAGCCTTTCTGATGAGCCTCTGCATAATCTGGGGCATGGTGTTCTGCACCTTCACCTGCAAAAAATACACCTCAAAGCTGGGCACAGGAAAGATGGCGGAAGAGGATGGCTCAGCTCCCCAGGAGCCTGCAAAGGATAAGAGCGGCAAGGCAAAGAACCGCCCGCCCCTGTCGAAATTCGCTGACAGAGCCATGACCGCCACCTTCATAGGCATGGTCTCAACCTATATCGGAAGCTACGTAGGAAAACTGGTCTCCGGAGGTGGCCTGCTGAAATTCAAGGGCGACTGGATGCCCCTGGCTGTGGCCATAGCAGCCTTCCTTGCCATGGGCTTCTTCATGTGGCTGAAGGATAAAAAGAAGGCCGCCTGGGTGGACAGCTTCTCCATCGCAGGCAGCATGCTCATCGCCATGGCAGCAGCGATCTTCATGGCAGGACTGGCATAAAGGAGGCTTACCATGACTACAGAAGATAAGCAGAAATACTTCGAGGAATATAACAACAACACCCACAGGATAGGCCGCATCTGCGAGGCAGCGGTCATAATAATGCTGCTGGGTGCACCCTTTGTGATAGGCGCCTACCTTGGCGCCATGCCGAATATGAGCGCCGCGCTTAAGGCCTTCCTTGCCATAGGCATCGTCCACCTGATAAGCTGCGTCGTGGAATATCTGATCTACGTGCCCATGCTTGGCGCAGGCGGCAGCTACCTGGCCTTCATCACAGGCAATCTGATCAACATGAAGATACCCTGCGCCATCAACGCAAGGGACATAGTGGGAGCCAAGACAGGAACCGCGGAGAACGAGATAATCTCAACCCTCTCCATTGCGGCATCCTCTCTGGTGACCATAGCCGTCCTGGCCCTGGGCGTTCTGATGATGATACCCCTGCAGCCCGTGCTCCAGAGCCCGGTGCTTCAGCCAGCCTTTGAAAACGTGGTGCCGGCCCTCTTTGGCGCCATGGCCTACAAGTACTACAAGGGCAACCTGAACATAGCTCCGGTGCCCCTGGTCCTGATGACCCTGCTGTTCGTCTTCGTGCCAGGCCTTATAGGCTCCACCAGCATGATGATAATCCCCAGCGGCGCCATCTCCATAGCCATTGCCTACGCCCTCTATGTGAAGGACTGGCGGAAGGATCACCTGTAAACGCAAGAATAAAAAAACCGCGGACCCTGCATCAGGGACTCCGCGGTTTTTGTGTTATTTATTATACCTTTGCGCCCTTCGTCACCATAAAGCATCCGCACATCAGCAGCAGCTGACCGCAGAAGTTTATGCCCTGGGCTATCCAGTTCATGGAGGCCTTGTCGAAGTTTCTGGAGGACAGGTAGCCCATGGCGAGGATCAGGAAGAAGGATACTATAAAGCAGACCATTGCGCCCTTCTTTTTCATTCTGGCTGCCAGATAGGCAAGGGACGAGTTCATGGCTGCCGTGCCGATTATCATGAGGCCCACAAGGCCCATCACCGGGATCACAGCGTTGACCCTGCCCTTGTCCCTTTTCGTGATGACCATCGTAAGGCCAAGAC
>JAEEPD010000130.1 GCA_016284575.1 Bacillota bacterium
CCGGACGACTCCGAGCCGGATCTCATTACAGAACTGAAAAGCGACGCCACGCTCACGTTTGCAGAGCTCGAGAGGCTGATTCGGGCGGGCAAGACACTGACTGTGGATGCTGCGGACGGAACGAAGGTGGAGCTCAGCACCGATACTCTTAAGGAGATCGCGGAGCAGAGCTCCGGCCTTATTAGATTTGATTTCGAAAAAGAAACGACTGAAAACGATACAAAAACAGCCTACGATCTTACCGTCGGCTCAGGGGGAAAAACGATCGGTTTTGATGGAGAAGCAGGTATCATACCTGCTGATTCCGCATATGTTTCCACCGCTCCTGTCCGCATCGCTTCCATCAAGGCCCCGGACGGCAGCAGACGCTTCGTCGTGAGCTCCGAGCCCTTCCCGTATACGGATATACCGGTGAGCAGCTACTTCTACGAAGCCGTGAACTGGGCGGATCTTCTGGGAATCACGGAGGGCGTAGGCGAAGGGAAGTTCGATCCCCTTGGCGATTGCACACGCGGCCAGATGGTGACCTTCCTCTGGAGGGCGGCAGGAAAGCCCGAACCCCAGACTGCGGAATGTCCCTTCACGGATATCGATGCGAACGCATATTACTACAAGGCGATCCTCTGGGCTTACGAAAATGGTATCACGGATGGCGTGAACGGCAGCAGCTTCGATCCTGAGGGGACAGTGGACCGCGGACAGAGCGTCACCTTCCTGTGCAGAGCACTCGGCGGCAAGGCTGAGGGCAGCACCCCCTTCGAGGATGTTGCGGAAGGCCTGTACTACAGCGACGCAGTCAGCTGGGCCTACGAGAACGGCGTGACAGATGGAACCTCAGCCACCAGCTTCAGCCCCGACGACGACTGCCTCCGCTGCCAGATCGTCACATTCCTTTACAGGGCCTACGCGAAGTAGGGCATGGAGGCGGAATGCATGCATTTTGTTGATGCGAAGGGTATTCTGACCGGGAAGACGGATTCATACGGCATGAACATATACCGGGGCTGCACCCACGGCTGTATTTACTGCGACAGCAGAAGCAAGGTCTACGGCTTTACCCACGCCTTTGATGACATAGAGGTGAAGCAGAACGCGCCGCTGCTGCTGGAGAATGCGCTGCTTTCCAAGCGCAGGAAATGCATGATAGGCACCGGCTCCATGTCGGATCCCTACATGCACTGCGAGGAGGAGCTGAGGCTCACCAGGCGCTGCCTGGAGCTGATACACCGCTACGGCTTCGGGGCGACGATCCTTACCAAATCCGACCGTATACTCCGGGACCTGGACCTTCTGGAGGCCATAAACAACGACACCAAGTGCGTGGTGCAGATGACCCTGACCACCTTTGGCAGAAATCTCTGCAGCATACTGGAGCCCAATGTCTGCAATACCCAGCGCAGGATAGAGGTGCTGAAGGAGATGAAGAAGAGGGGCATACCCACGGTGGTCTGGATGACACCAATACTGCCCTTCATAAACGACACGGAGGACAACATGAGGCCCATACTGGATGCCTGCGCGGATGCAGGAGTGAAGGGCATAATATGCTTTGGTATGGGGCTTACTTTAAGGGAAGGTAACAGAGAATACTTTTATGACGCTTTGGACAGACACTTCCCGGGTCTTAAGCTTAAATACGCCCAGACTTACGGAAACGCCTATCAGGTGAACAGTCCGGACAATGACAGGCTGATGAAGATATTCCACAGCTTCTGCGAGGAGCACGGGATGCTCCATACCCCGGAGGATTGCTTTGCCTACCTTTCCGAGTTCCCCGAAAAGGGCGAGCAGCTGAGCATGTTCGAATTCCGGTAACAAAAAAGACGAGCAGTTGGGCATGCTCGGAATACGGTAACTAAGGAAGCAATTGAAACCCGTAATCCGTAGGCCGTTGGTTCAGATCCTTCTCCGCAACCATCAGAAAACCCTGAAATCTCAATGGTTTCAGGGTTTTGAGTTTTTTTGCGTCTGTGCGGCGTTTTTAGCCTTTTGGGTGATGGAAGTGTGACTTTCCACGTAATGTGACAATGAGAACCGTCCCCAATGTCACACTTCGGTGGTCAGTGGAACTGTATCGATTTTTATGACAGAAGGGTCGCCGTCCTTTACCTCGATCGTACCTTCCACAACTCTGAAGGCGGGGCCGTAGGGGTTGTCCGGGCGCTCGTCCATGATGATCTGAGCCTTGAATTCCTGCCCCTTCCTGTCGATCAGATGGCTTTTCTTTGTGGGCTTTCCTGCGAGAAATCTCTTGGCGTCGGTTTTAGTGAATTCAATGTCTGCAAGGAAGCGCTGCTTCTGCTTTTTCCAGATGGCAAAGCTGCAGGAGGGATAGGCGGTGCAGCTGTAGGCCTTGTTTCCTTCCACCACGTCGCTGCCGCAGCGCGGGCATTTCCCCAGGACCTCAGGACCGTCATTCGTAAGCTCAGCCAGCCCGAAGGAGGCTCCGTATTGGGACTCCGAACCTTCGTCACGAAGATAGACATCCCCATTATATATGCGGTCTTTAGCGGCAGAGTAGAGCCTTTTTATGTGCACCGTTGCTTCGGTCCGCTTGCTTCCCGTGGCATGCTGCGTCCCGTCGCGTTCGGTGCGGATCTCGTCTATCCAGGGACTCTTCAGCAGGGTCCTGACCAGTCCTTTGGTTATGGTGGTTTTGCTCATCATCCCTGACTTGGCCTTCTTCCAGATTATGAATCTGCAGCCGTCGGCATAGCCGCTGCAGCCGTAGCCGTTTTTCCCCTCGATGATGTCTCTCCCGCAGCGGGGGCATTTGCCAAGGGGCTTCGGCGGGTCGTTCACGATCTCCTCCAATCCGAAGAAGGCTCCTCGTTCCGAGCCGGCGCCGTCATCCACAAGATAGACTCTTCCCTGGTAGCTCTTTTTGTTCTGCTCAGAGTAAAGCCTTTTTAACAGGATGGTGTCCTTGGTGCGCTTTTTTCCTGTGGCCGTTTTATTGCCGTCGCGGTCCGTTCTTATCTCGTCGATCCATTCAGAGCTGAGGAAAGTGTGGACCATGTCCGGTGTGACTTCTATCCTGCTCATCATGCCGGATTTGGCTGTCTTCCAGATGACGAACCGGCAGCCGTCCTTATAGCCGCTGCAGCCAAAGCCGTTCTGTCCTTCTATGACGTCCCGTCCGCAGCGGGGGCAGGGGCCAAGAAGGAGCTTGCCTCTTCTCATGCTTTCGGGAACATGGTAGGCGTCCACCTTTGGGTAGCTGCCCTTTATGACCCGCTTTATCATCTCAAGCACATTGTCTGTGAGAGCGGTCCAGGGGACTTCGCCTTCCTTTATTTCTTCCTGTACAGCCCACCAAAGTCCTGTCATATCGGGTTTTTTTAGCTCTTCGGGAAGCACTCTGAAAAGCTCCCGGCCGAGGACTGTGGACTGGATCTGCTTGCCTTTAGTCTCTATGTATCCGCGCTCCTCAAGGGTATCTATGATGCCTGATCTTGTGGCGGAGGTGCCTATGCTTCCATTTTCACCCTTTTTGTCCTTATCCTTTGCAAGGAGCAGCCTCTTTGCCTCCGGATCTGTGACATATTTGGCGATGCGGGTCATGTCCTCGTTAAGAGAAGCCTTCGTGTAGCGGGGCGGAGCCTTTGTTTCCTTCTCCTCGAAGAAGGCATTCACGCAGTCTGCCTCATATGTTCCTGCGGGGATGCTGCTCAGCTCGTTTTCATCCTCTTCGTCATCAGAGCCTTTCTCCGGCCTGATCAGCTGAAGGAAGCCCGGGGCCTCGACCTTTGTTGAGGCAGCCTTAAGAAGGCCGTCCTCAAAGGCGGCCTCCAGCTGGGTCCGCTCCTTTTGCGCAGGGGGAAGGAACTGGGCCATGAAGTATTTTATGATGGCAAGGTAAACATTGCGCTCCTCTTCGGAGAGCTTTGCAGGGTCCACCTTTCTGTTCTGGGGGATTATGGCTGTATGGGCAGTGATGTTTTTATCATCAAAGGCCTTGCTGTGCAGCTTCGGATCTATGGGCAGCCTGGCAAAAACCCTGCCGGCAGGGTCCTCCGAAAGGTTTTCCATTACCCTTCGTATGGTCGCCGGGGATTCCTTGTACTGCTCCTCCGAAAGGTACTGGCAGTCGGAGCGGTTATATGTTATGGCATTGTGCTCATCCCTCAGCCGCTGGGTTATCTCCAGGGTCTTCGACGGATCATAGCCGAATTTATTGGAGCAGTAGGTCTGGAG
>JAEEPD010000131.1 GCA_016284575.1 Bacillota bacterium
TCGACCTGGAGGAAAAGTATAAACCCGACCGGGTCATGATCGAATACAACGGCATGTGGATGCTCAATGACCTTTTCACTGAGATGCCGGAAAACTGGCTGGTCTATCAGGAGTATTCCTTTGCGGACTCCCAGACCTTCCTGAGCTACAACACCAACATGCGCCAGCTCACCTACGACAAGCTGCAGAGCTGCGATGTCATAGTCTTCAACCGCTACAGCGATGATGTGGACATGATGACTCTGCATCAGATAGTCCGCGGCGCGTCAAGAAGGGCTGAGATCATCTACGAATATCCCAGCGGCGACATCATTCCTGACAATATCGAGGACCCGCTGCCCTACGATCTGGATGCGGATCTGATAGAGATCGAGGACAGGGACTACGCCATCTGGTACCGCGACATGGGTGAGGAAATGGATAAGTACCAGGATAAGGTTGTGAAGTTCAAGGCAATCACCGCCAATTCCAGCAAGCTGCCAAAGGGTACCTTCGTGGTTGGCCGGCAGCTTATGACCTGCTGCATCGAGGATATTCAGATGGCCGGCCTTGCCTGTGAAAAGCCCGGCAAAAAGCCGGAGCCCAAGCAGTGGCTCTCCATCACCGCCAAGATAGATATCGCAAGAAGCCCTGCTTACGGCAGCAAGATCGGCCCCGTGCTGCATGTTATCAGCTACGAGCCCGCAGAAGCTCCGGAGCAGGAGATAGCCACCTTTTTCTAGAAGGAGCGCCCCTTGACAACGACACAGAAACAATACGCAAGAAAGCTGTACATAGTCATAATGCTTATAGTGACAGGGCTGCTTTTTCTGGGTTCATTCTTTGAACAAAAGATCGGCTTCCTGTCCGGAGGCCTGGGGACCGCCGGCATGTACGTGATGGTGGGCCTTATGTTCATGATGTTCTTTCAGAAGACCTCTGACTGGAGCCCGTCGATCATGACCTTCAATAAAAAGGAGCTGAGGCCCTTTGCTGTGGGCGCCCTGTCGGCACTGCTCTTGGCTGGCACCAGCCTGCTGATACCCGACACGCCCCAGCCCATAGAGGAGAATATCCTCCGCCTGCTGCTGCTTCTTTGCACGGCCTTTGGTGAGGAGTTCTTTTTCCGTGTCTACGGAGCCTACATCTTCGGCGGCACCAACGATATGGGGGTCAACGACTATATCTACTCGGCTCTGGTGTACGGCCTATTCTCCGCCGGCCAGGCCTTCCGGATCAGCTTTGAGGGCGATATCGCAAGGGCTCTTGCCGCTGCCGCCGTCGCCTTCATACTCGGAAGCTGCGCAGGACTGATGCTGATGTCCGTATACGCTAGGACAGACAGCGCTGTGATGGTAATAGTCATCAATCTGATCTATCACATCGGACGGCTTCTGGATTTCAACAGCACAGGAAGGGGTCTTGGCTACATAGGCATCGCCCTCAGCTTCTTCGGCTGCGCCGCCTGCATCTTTACCGGTATCAGGCTGATCGCCGGCAATGTAAGGCGCTATACGGATCACGACTAATTCACAAGGAGAAAGCAATGAAGAACGATTACATTTACTTTACCGACGACAAGTCCGCACCCTACAGCGACATGGTGGTGGTCAACGACAAGATGATGTTCCTTTCGGGCCTCGTTTCCGAGGACCTTACCACCAGAGAAGAGGTCTACGGCGACATCACCTTTGAGACCAAGCGCATACTGGATAACCTGGCGGTTCTTCTGGAAAGATACGGCTCCGATATGGACCACATCGTAAGGATCGAGGTCCTGCTTAAGGATTTCTCCGAGAAGGGCGAAATGAATGCCGAATACATGAAGCATTTCAGCCCGGAGCACGTTCCCGCCCGTCTCTGCTACGGCGGCGTGGACCTTGCAGGCGAGTGCAGGATCGAAATGGCTGTTATAGCCACTAAAAAGGACGCTCCTGATCCCATCTTCAAGTAGCGTTCCAGATGAAATACGATAATATCAAGCTCGGCCGGTTCATTGACCGGCCGAACCGCTTTACGGCCCATGTGGAGGTGGGCGGCGTTCCTGAGACTGTCCATGTGAAGAACACCGGACGGCTTCGGGAGCTGCTGACTCCGGGCGCTGAGGTCTGGCTCACGGAGCCCGGGACTCCGGGCCGAAAGACCCGCTATGACCTTGTGGCGGTGAGAAAGGATCCTTCAGGAGCTGAAGGGACGGCATCGGGCGGCGATGGAGCCGCTTCCGGAGGAGGCAAGCTCTTCAATATCGACAGCCAGGCGCCTAACAAGGTGGTCCGCGAATGGCTTGAAACTCAGGGCTTTGACCGCATAGTGCCCGAGCACACTTACGGAAACTCCCGTATGGATTTTTACATGGAGCGGGGAGCTCAGCGCTTCCTTATGGAGGTGAAGGGCTGCACTCTGGAGGTGGATGGCATTGGCTATTTCCCCGATGCCCCAACGGAGCGTGGTGTAAAGCATCTGAGGGAGCTTGCTAAGGCTGCAGGAGAGGGCTATATCGCTGCTGCCGCCTTCGTCATTCAGATGGACGGCGTCACCGAGGTCCGGCCGAATACCGCTACTCACCCGGAATTTGCCAAAGCCCTGGAGGAGGCAAGGGCTGCCGGCGTCCGCATCCTGGCCCTTCAGTGCCACGTGGAGCCAGACAGCCTTGCGATAAAAACAGACCAGAAACTATTAAAAATGGTGGCTCTGCAAAGGAAAAAAACCGAGCGCTGCAGTGGTCGATCCCGGAAATCCAAGTACCTCTAAAAGCTTGGATAGAGCCCATCCCAGACGATTTTGCGGTAGTTTTCACGATCCGTATCTCCTTCTGTTGAGAAGCAGAGAATGCGGGAATCCGGTTCTAATCCAAGGATCTTTCTTAGGTCTTTATGCTCGGGGTTACGTAGTACTTCCGCTACAAAGCCAAGTGTTGCAGCTCCGCTTTCTCCGGAAATAACTCTTGTATCTCCAGGGAGAGGGTTCCCCAGGATCCGCATACCTTCCGCAGCAACATAATCCGGCATGGAAATAAAATGATCCGCATGATCTTTGAGTACGTTCCAGCCTATGGGGCAGGGTTCGCCGCAGCAAAGGCCTGCCATGATTGAATTCATATCACCGGTTACATTGTGCAGTTTTCCGTCATTTGCCTTGGCTGTCCGAAAAATGCAGTCAGCCTGATCTGGCTCCACAATCGTTATGACTGGCCGTTCTTCATCTCCATAAAGGCTGGCAAAGTAGCCGCACACTGCACCTGACATCGCACCCACACCAGCCTGCAGAAAAACGTGGGTGGGTTTTTCACCCTGTAGCTGTTCTGTTGCTTCTGCCGCCATTGTTGTATATCCTTCCATGATCCATCCGGGGATTTCCTCATACCCTTCCCCTGCGGTATCCTGGATCAGCACCCAACCGTATTTATCCTGACCATCCTTTGCAAGACGGACGGCATCATCATAATTGAATTCTGTTATACAAGCTTCCGCGCCCAGTACCTGAATATTGTGAAGTCGTTCTTCTGCGCTCCCCTTTGGCATATAAACAACACATTTCTGCCCCAGACGGTTTGCAGTCCAGGCTATCCCTCGTCCATGGTTACCATCTGTAGCAGTAACAAAGGTGATCCAGCCAAGTCTCCCCTTTACTTCCTGACTAATCAATTTTTCATATGGAAGATTGGCAATGTTCACACCCAGTTTTTGGGCAATATAGTTACCAATGGCATAGCTTCCGCCAAGCACTTTAAAGGCATTCAATCCGAAGCGAAAGCTTTCATCCTTTATATGGATTGACGCAACTCCAAGCTCTTTTGCCAGAACATTCAGTCCAACCAGCGGAGTTTCTTTGTATTCAGGGAAACTCTTATGAAAAGACCTCGCTTGTTGTGCTTTTTCAGAGCTGAACCGGTCGACTGGAAAGAGATTCGTGCCTGTTTTTCTTGGGAAATGTACTGCATTGATCTTGCTGCTCTTCATAGCATGTCCTCCTTTGATAGAAGCAACGGAATGTACTGCATCAATCCTGGTATGCGATATGCAATATATTGCATGACCGCATATTGCATATATAGCACAGAATACAATATAATGCAAGTACCTTTAAATGTAATTAAGGATTTCCAAAGGAGATTGAAAACATGCCTATCCCAGCATCAAAAACAGTTCTGTTTCCCAAAACAGCGAAAGACAGAGTATTTTCTGTTATGAGAGAATGGATCATAGACGGAACACTAAAGCCGGGCGAACAGATTTTTGATAAGGAGATTGCAGAGTATTTTGCAGTAAGCCGCACCCCCGTCAGGGAAGCCTTTCAAATGCTGGCAGAGCAGAAACTGATCAATATATCACCAGGAAAAGAAAGCCGTGTGACTGATATAGATCCGGTTTCTGCCAGACAATCCTATGAACTGTTGTCGGTTTTGGAATCCCTTGCTGTGAAATATGCGATAAGCAATACCACGGAAGAGGCTCTGCAAGTATTAGAGGACAGTATAATTAAACTGAAGGAAGCTATTGATTCGGGAAATCCGGTAAAAGCAAATGAGGCGGATCACATGTTTCATCTAAAAATACTGGAGCTTTCTGGAAATGACTTTCTCAGACTATTTTGCGAAACGCTTGAAACTCATGTTTCGAGGGTGGAAATACTTTATTTTTCTCAGCAGGATATCTCTGAAATACTACTTGCATCTGTAGAAGAACATGAAATGATCCTTGATGCGATAAAGTCCGGAAATGCAGAAGAAGCCTGCCGGATTATGGCGGAAAACTGGAAAAACATGATTCTATATATAGAAAAATATATCAATGAGGCTTAAAGTTGAGCTATCTTTCATTGATCTCCTCTTCTATTTAATTAGAGAATCTCGAGGTATCAGGTCTTAAATACAAATTCCTTTAGGACAGATATTCCTTTATTGAAATTGTGTTATTATTATCCTGTAAAAGTATTATTTCAGGAGTAGAGAGGTATTATATTATGGTTTCTGAATACATGTATGCTATCGGGACTGCTCCGTCCCCTATAAGAGAGTTTTTTGAGCTGGGAAGGGCTAAGGCTCAGGAGCTCGGCCCGGAGAATATTTTCAATCTGAGCCTTGGCGCTCCTGCGGTACCAATGCCTGAGGAGTACAGGCAGGAGCTGATCCGTCTGATGATGGAGGAGGATCAGGTAAAGCTTCACACCTATACCACGACTGCAGGCGACGAGGCCGCAAGAACTGCCATCGCCGAGGATCTGAACAGGCGCTTCGGCACAAGCTACACAAGAGCAAATCTCTATATGACCGCAGGCGCTGCGCCTGCCATCTGCGCAGTTCTGAATGCCATAAGAAACAGCGCGGATGAAGAAATAGCCCTCCTGGCACCATATTTTGCGGCCTATAATTCGATGATCAAGGGTGCAAGGATGAAGAAGCTGGAGATAAAGCTTCCCGAGCCGGATTTCAGACTGGATCTTGAGGCCATCGAAAGGGCTCTGACACCGAAGACCGTCGGCCTTATCATCAACTCCCCCAACAATCCCTCCGGCACCATCTATCCTGCCGGGGATCTGCAAAAGCTCGGGGAGATACTCACAAGAAAGTCTGGAGAATTCGGTCATGTGATCTATCTGATCTCCGATGAGCCCTACAGAGAAGTGCTGCTGGACGATGTGGAGGTGCCCTTTACCGCGAACTTCTATAAGAACACCATCATCTGCTATTCCTACAGCAAATCCCTTTCCATAGCAGGTGAAAGGGTTGGCTACGTACTTATACCTTCGGAGAATGAAGACTTTTCAAGGCTTTATCCCGCAGTAGCTGGCGCTGCAGGCGCTTTGGGCGTCAGCAATGCCCCGTCGCTCTTCCAGAAGGCGCTTGCGAAGTGCGCGCATCTGCATTCTGACAACGAGCTGTATAAAAAGAACAGGGATCTGCTCTACAAAGCCCTCACCGATATGGGCTACGTCTGCACCTATCCCCATGGGACCTTCTACATGATGGTCAAGGCTCTTGAGGCAGATGACAAAGCCTTCTGCAGAAGAGCTGCCGAGATGGGACTCATTTTCGTACCCTGCAGCGGCTTTGGCTGGCCGGGCTATGTGAGAGTCGCCCTCTGCGTGCCCGAGGATGTGGCAGCGCGCTCCGTTGCGGCATTTAAGAAGCTTAAGGAAAGCTACAAATAGAGCCTGAGGTAAAATATGCGTATAGTTGAATCCAAATATCCATTTCTCTTCAGCCCCCTTAAGGTAGGCAGGTTGACGCTTAAAAACCGCATAGAGGCGGCTCCGGTCAATATATCCAACCTGCCGCTTTCGGGCTATCCCACGGCGGAGAACATCGCCATTTTCGAGGAGAAGGCGAAGGGCGGAGCGGCCATAGTTCACATGGGCGAATGCCGCATAGACAAGAAGACAGGCATCTCCCACCTCCTTTGCATAGCTCTGGATGATCCTGAGGTGATACCCTATCTTCATGCGGCGACGGATGCCATAAAGCGCCACAATGCCTTCAGCGCGGTGGAGCTGATACACCCCGGCACCCGCTCCGACCCTGCCATCTACGATGGTCCCATCTGGGGCCCCAGCGCAGGTCCGGGCCATCTTGGCAAGGACTACGAGGAGCTGGATAAGGAGACCATAAAATACATAGTGGGACGCTTCGGCGATGCCGCGGAGGTGGCAAAGCTTGGCGGTGTGGACATCGTGATGATCCATGCGGGTCATGGCTGGCTTCTGCATCAGTTCCTGTCGCCTCTGAACAACCGCCGCACTGACGAATACGGCGGTAGCCTTGAAAACAGGGCAAGAATAACCCTGGAGGTGATCGAGGACATCAGAAGAAAGTGCGGCCCCGATATGCCCATAGAGTTTCGCATGAGCGGAACTGAGCTGACCGAAGGGGGCCTGACCCTGGAGGACCAGATAGAATTTGCGAAGCTTCTCGACGGCAAGGTGGATCTTATCCACGTCACCTGCGGCACCTTCCACGTGCCTGCCACCAATCAGCACATGATCCCCAACGGCTTCCTTCCCGAGGGCTGCAATGTATATCTGGCTGAGGCCATCAAGGCGCAGCTGAAGCATACCCCTGTGGTTGCGGTGGGCTCTCTTCAGGATCCACAGATGATGGAGGATATCATAGCAGAGGGGAAGGCGGACATGGTCGCCCTTGGCAGAGCTCTCATAGCGGATCCGCAGCTTCCGAACAAGCTGAAGGAGGGCAGAGAGGACGAGGTGTTCCCCTGTCTTCGCTGCATGGCCTGCATAAGCGAAAACTTCGTACCCTATGTGCGTCACTGCAGCCGCATAAGGCGCTGTCCCGCGAACCCCATGGCATACAAGGAGCTGGCAGCAAGAGCTGTAAAGCCGGCGGATAAGCCTAAGAAGGTACTCGTCATTGGAGGCGGGCCCGCAGGAATGGAGGCTGCGGCAGGTCTTGCGGAAAGGGGACACAAGGTCTTCCTCTGCGAAAAGACCGGCAGGCTTGGCGGTGCAATGCTGTTGGCGGAAAAAATGCCCTTCAAGTTCAGACTGGAGGGCCTCAGGAGAGCCATGATAAAGCGGCTGGAGGCTTCCGGCGCGGAGGTCCGTCTTAATACAGAGGTCACGGACGACGTGGTGGAGCTTCTGCAGCCCGACGTTATAGTGGCTGCTATGGGTGCAAGACCGAAGCTTCCCGAATGGCTGGATGCCAGCGGCTACTGGGTGAATGCCACTGAAAGCGTTGCTCAGAAAGCGCCGGAGGAGCCGGCGGAAGAGGGTAAAAAGAGCGGAAAGAAGAGCAGGAAAAAGGCTCAGGCTGAAGGAGCTCAAAGCAATACCATAAGTCTTGGCGCAAACAGTTCCGAAGACTCCAGAATCACTATCGGCCTTGGCGCAGTAAGCCCTGCAGATGCAGGAAACAGCACCATAAGCCTTGGAACAGCCAGCCCTGCCATGAAGATACAGTTCCACCGCGGAAATGCCATGAGCTACGAGCATGCTCTGCTCCATCCTGAAAGCATAGGACAGAGCGTTGTTGTTGCAGGAAGCGGCCTTACAGGCCTTGAGATAGCTCTCTGGCTTGCCAAGGAGGGGAAGCAGGTGGTAGTTGCAGGCAAAGCTCCCGAGCCCTGCCTTGGCGCCGCTTATCTATACCGCGAAGGCCTTCTTATGGAGCTTAACGCGGCTGGCGTGAATATCCTGAACGGCGCCGAATGCCTTGGAATGAACGAAGCCGGCGTGCTCCTGAAACCGGTGATTCCCCAGAACCCGGAAGGCCCGGAGGCAGACCAGCCGGAGCCCCAGGCCATAGCCTATCCTGCGGACAGCCTCATCGCGGCCTGCGGTATGGAGCCCCTTGAGGCAGAGGCTGAGCGCTTCCGCATACAGGCAGCGGACTTCTGGAAGATCGGAGACTGTGCTCAGGTAAGAAAGATCTTTGATGCCAGAAGGGAAGGCAGCAACGCGGGCGCAAATATTTAGAATTTAATTCATATAAGTGAATAATTTAGTTGACTAAACCGATTCTGGTGGTATAATATGCACAATAAATGCAAAAACAATGTATTATTGTGCATATTTTAGTATTTATGCACGATTATATGCGAAAGGAGAGCGAAGTGAAAACTACTTTCAAGTATGACCACTACTACAACTACGAGGAACTGAAATCAAATCTTGAGTTCTTCGCCAAAAAGTATCCCGATCTTGTGACCCTGGAGGTCAATATGGTCACCGCTGAGGGCAGAAACCAGTACGGCGTCACCGTCACCAACAAGAAGACCGGGGATGCTCTGAGCAAGCCCGCCTTCCACGTGGACGGCAACATCCATGCAGGTGAGATAACCGGCTCCATGGCAGCCATGCACATGCTGGACTATCTGATCACGAACTACGGCAAGGATAAGGCTGTCACAAAAATGCTGGACACCATGACTGTATATTCCGTGCCCAGAATCAGCCCCGACGGCACCGAGACCTGGCTTACCACACCATATACCATCAGGTCCGTCAACAAGGTCCACAACGAGGTGAAGGGCGGGATCAAAGAGGAGGATCTGGACGGCGACGGAGTCATCCGCATGATGCGTATACCCACACCCTACGGCGCATGGAAGAAGGATCCGGACAATGA